>NZ_JBFOCN010000088.1:0-7745 GCF_040907815.1 Aeromonas sp. s6 | reverse complement strand
AAGGCGACTGCGTAATGAATTTCTGGACTTGAGAGGTGCTTACAGCAAACCCGTACTCTGGTCACGCTCTTACTTTGCGGGCTCTTGCGGCGGAGCACCGTTGGAGGTGATCAAGCAATACATTCAAAACCAGCGGGGCTGACGCCCCGGCGAAATTCCCCTCCCACCTACGTCGGAGGGAGTCCCCTTTCGTATTTAAGATGGGAACTGAAGCGGCGAACGATTAATTATAAAAGCGTCAATTCGAGCTGACGCCGCGACATATAGTGTCGCATGAGATGACATCGATAGAATTTATGACCACAAAAATCACTTTTACAACATAAGTGAACTGAAATATTTGATTAATGCAGTTTAATACTTCGACAAGGCGAGAAGCAGGGAAGCCCTGCCGGGCGACACGGGCTCCCCGCACACCTTCCCCGCCCCGTCAGACCGGCTGCCAGCCGCGCATGACCCTCAGCAGGTCCTTCCAGCTCACTATGCCCACCAGGGCGCCGTTTTCCAGCACAGGCAGGCAGGAGATCTGGTGCTCCAGCATGAGGCCGGCGGCCTCTTTCAGGGAGCGTTCGGGGGAGACGGTGATGGGTTCACGGCTCATGATCTGGTGGGCGCGCCGGTTGAGGGTCTCGGTGTCCCGGTTCATCTCGGCATCCGTGTCCAGATAGGGGCTGATGGCACGCAGCAGATCCCGGTCCGAGATGACCCCCACCAGCTCCTCTTCTTCCACCACCAGAAGGTGGCGGAAATGGGCCTGCTCGAAGATCTCCTTGATGACACTCAGCCTGTCATCCATGGAAACGGTCGCGACCCGGGTCGTCATGATCTCTTTAATCAACATGGTCAGCCTCCTGCCCCCCAGATGTCTCTGTTATGACACGTTTTTCCGGCGGCAGCCATCCCCCCCGCCCTCAAGTGCAAATTTGTGTCATTTCACGTAAGATCCGCGCCAGTTTCTCTCCTTCAATCGAGCCAAGCAGACCCATCCATGATAGTTGCCAGTCAAATCGAACTGATCCGCGGCGGCCGCACGCTGCTGGACAACGCGTCCGCCACCATACACCCCGGCCACAAGGTGGGCCTGGTGGGCAAGAACGGCTGTGGCAAGTCCACCTTCTTTGCGCTGGTGCGGGGCGAGCTGGCCATCGACAACGGCAGCTTCAGCCTGCCCGCCGGCTGGCAGATTGCCGGCGTGGCCCAGGAGACCCCGGCGCTGGACTGCTCCGCCCTGGAGTACGTGATCGACGGCGACAAGGAGTTCCGCGCCCTGGAGGGCGAGCTCGCCCGGGCCGAGGCGGATGACAACGGTCTGCTGGTGGCCGAGCTGCACGGCAAGCTCGATACCATAGGTGCCTACAGCATTCGCGCCCGTGCCGCCGAGCTGCTGCACGGTCTGGGTTTTGGCGGCGATCAGCTCGACTCGCCGGTCAGAAGCTTCTCCGGTGGCTGGCGTATGCGCCTGAACCTGGCCCAGGCGCTGCTCTGCCGCTCCGATCTGCTGCTGCTGGATGAACCGACCAACCACCTGGATCTCGACGCCGTCATCTGGCTGGAGAAGTGGCTCAAGGGCTATCAGGGCACGCTGGTGCTCATTTCTCACGACCGCGACTTCCTCGATTCCGTGGTGAATCGCATCATCCATATCGAGAACGGCAAGCTCAACGAATACAGCGGCGGCTACTCCGACTTCGAACTGCAACGGGCCGAGCACCTGGCCCAGCAGCAGTCCATGTACGAGAAGCAGCAACGGGAGATGGCCCACATGCAATCCTATGTGGACCGCTTCCGCTACAAGGCCTCCAAGGCCCGTCAGGCCCAAAGCCGGCTCAAAGCCATGGAGCGGATGGAGAAGATCCTGCCCGCCCACGCCGACTCCGAGTTCAGCTTCGAGTTTCGCGAGCCCTCCGCTCTGCCGACCCCGCTCATCGCCATGGAGAACCTCAGCGCCGGTTACGGCGACAAGGTGATCCTGGAGAAGATCAAGCTCAACCTGGTGCCGGGGTCGCGCATCGGCCTGCTCGGTCGCAACGGCGCGGGCAAGTCCACCTTCATCAAGATGCTGTCGGGCTCCAACCCGCCCCTCTCCGGCAAGCTGGAGGTGAGCGCCGGGGTGAGCATCGGCTACTTCGCCCAGCATCAGCTCGAGACTCTGCGCCTTGATGACAGCCCACTCGATCACCTGGTGCGCCTGGCCCCGGACAAGACCGAGCAGGAGCTTCGCAACTACCTCGGCAGCTTCGGTTTTCACGGCGACAAGGTACTCGACAAGGTGGCCCCCTTCTCCGGCGGTGAGAAAGCGCGTCTGGTGCTGGCTCTCATCACCTGGCAAAAGCCCAACCTGCTGCTCCTGGATGAACCGACCAACCACCTGGATCTGGAGATGCGCCACGCCCTGACCATGGCCCTGCAAGGGTTCGAGGGGGCCATGGTGGTGGTTTCTCACGACCGTCACCTGCTGCGCACCACCACGGATGACTTCTATCTGGTCCACGGCGGCCGGGTCGAGCCCTTCGATGGGGATCTCGACGACTACCACAAGTGGCTCGGCGAGCAGGAGAAAGAGGCCAATGCCAAGCCGGCAGATGGCACTGTCTCCGCCAACTCGGCGGTGGCGCGCAAGGATCAGAAGCGCCTCGAAGCCCAGTTCCGGCAAGCGACCCGGCCGCTGCGCCAGAAGCTGGAGAAGCTCGAAACCAGCATGGAGAAGCTGCAGGCCAAGCTGGCCGCGGTGGAAGAGCAGCTCGCCGATCCCGCCATCTATGAAGAGAGCGCCAAGGGCAAGCTCTCCGAGCTGCTCAAGTCCCAGGTCCCCCTCAAGGAGGAGCTGGAGCACGTCGAGCTGGAGTGGATGAGCCTCTCTGAAGAGCTGGAAACCATGGAGCAGGCCTTCTTTGCGTGATGAAGCCTTGATGGCCAGCGAGCGGGTCAGCCCCGACGCCCTGCCCACCCCTTCCGAGTTCTGGACATGGAGCACAGGCGCCTATGGCCAGCGCAGCCAGGACTGGCTCCACGTGCAAAGCATGGGGGGCAACGTCAACCTGGCGCTCCTGCTGCACCACCTCGACCTGCTCCGGATCCCGGTCGACCTCACGGACTTGCAACCGGCCCTGGTACAGACCGAGGCGGTGCTACTCCCCTGGCGCACCCTGCGCCAGCAGGCCAAGTCACGGGTGGGGGCCGAGGAGTACCAGACCATGCTGGCCCACGAACTGGAGCTGGAGCGGCTGCAACAGGGGGTCTTGTTGCAGACCCTGCGCACCCTCGCCCTGTTTCGCGGCGACAGCCGCAACCTGTTTCACTATCTATCGTTACTGGGTGCCCAGCAGGGCCCCCTCAGAGATCTCATATGCTGAGCTACCGCCACGCCTTTCACGCCGGCAACCACGCCGATGTGCTCAAACACGCCGTCCAGGCCCTGATCATCGAGTCCCTCAAGAAGAAGGAGAAACCCTTCATCGTGCTGGACACCCATGCCGGTGGCGGTCTCTACGACCTGCGCGGCGACTGGTCCCAGAAGAAAGCGGAATACGCCGACGGGATCAAACGCCTGTGGGATGAGCGGGCCCAGTGGTCTGCCATGGCCCCCTATCTGGGTGTCATCGAGGAAATGAACAGCGATGGCCAGCTGCACTACTACCCCGGCTCGCCGGAGCTGTCCCGCCGCCTTATCCGCGATCAGGACAAGCTGGCGCTGATGGAGCTGCACAACAACGAGGTGGAGGATCTTCGCGCCAACATGGGGTACGACCCCCGCGTCGCCGTCCACCATCGCGACGGCTTCGAGGGGCTGGTGGCCCTGCTGCCCCCCACCCCGCGCCGCGGCCTGGTGCTCATCGACCCCCCCTATGAGCTGAAGGAAGATTACTTCGCCGTGGTCGATACCCTTAAAAAAGCGCAAAAGCGCTGGGCCACCGGCATCTACGCCCTCTGGTATCCCATCCTCGGGCAAGAGGCGGACAAGTCCCGCGACATGCTCAAAGCGATCAAGCGGGAGAACTTCGGCAACGTCCTGGTGGCCGAGCTGGAAGTGGCCGGCCAGACCAGCGATTGGGGCATGAACGGCTCCGGCATGCTCATCGTCAGCCCCCCCTGGATGCTGGACGAGCAGATCGAGGCCTTCTTGAAACCCTTGTGCGCCAAGCTGGCCCAGGGCGCCGGCGCCCAGTACAGGGTGGAGTGGCTGAACAAGGCCGAGGCCTGACCCTCGGAACCACAGAAAATGAAAAAGGGCCTGTCACAGCAGGCCCTTTTCATTGGGGCTGATGACCCGGCACGTTCACGCTGGCCAGCTGCTCGGGCAGGCGGCTCGCCAACCAGTCGATGGCCATTCTGGTCTTGAGCGGCAAGTGCGGGCTGTGGGGCCAGAGGGCGTTGATGGGATAGCTCCTGCCCTTGAGCGCACCCAGCACTTCGCGCAGCTCGCCCCGTTCAAGGTGCGGGCGTGCCAGCCAGGTCGGCAGCCAGGCGAGACCAAAGCCCGCGATGGCTGCCTGGGTGATGGCGTTGAGATCGTCCATCTGCAACCGCCCTCTGGGCTGGACCTCGCGCCATGCCTCGGCCTCCTGCCACCACCACGACAGCACCCGCCCCTGGCGCAGATAGGCAATGCACTCGTGCTCCGGTAACTCGGCCAGGGTCACAGGTTCCCCCCGCTCGGCCAGATAGGCGGGCGAGGCGCAAAGCGTCATGCCGTGCTCCCCGAGCCTGCGCGCCGCCAGATCCAGGCTGTCCGGCGGCTCTGCGTTGCGGATCACCAGATCCATCCCCTCCTCCACCAGATCCACCTTGCGATCGCTGAACGACAGCTCCAGGGCCAGCCCGGGATGCGCCTTCGCCAGCGCCAGCAAAATGGGGGCCACGCACTGCTGGCCGAACAGCACCGGCATGGAGACCTTCAATCTGCCGTTGAGGATGAGCTTGTTGCTGGCCAGCGCCGTTTCCCCAAGACGCACCTCCTCCAGCGCCCGCAGGCAGTGGCGATAGAAGAGCGCACCCTCCTCGGTCAGGCTCTGGCTGCGGGTAGTGCGATGAAACAGTTGCACGCCGAGACGCAGCTCCAGCCGCGCCACCCCCTTGCCCACCGCCGAGCGGGTGAGGTGAAGCCGCTCCGCCGCCTGGGCGAAACTCCCCGCCTCCACCACGGTGGCGAAGAGATCGATGCCGTTGAGCGTGTTTGCCATCTATTGCATACCTTTTGGAACCAATATGGCGAAATTCTATCAGCACTGCGGAAAAAAATGACTGGTAAGCTCCCTTCATTCTTCACACGTTTCAGATGGAGTTTCCCTCATGAGCCAGATCCTGCTGCTGCAATCCAGCCTCAACGGCCCCGCATCCCGCACCAACCAGTTGATGGAGCGCTTCCTGCAAACACGCCGGGAGCAGGGCCATCAGGACCAGGTGGTGGTGCGTGATCTGACCGCCCTCGACTTGCCCGCCCTCGACAGCCCGTTGTTTCACGCCCTGCGGGGGGCTGAACCGGCCAATGAGGCCATCCGGCAGGCGGTGGCGCTGTCGGATCGGCTGATTGCCGAACTCAAGGCCGCCGACCTGCTGCTGATCGGCGCCCCCATGTACAACCTCAATGTACCGACCCCCCTCAAGAACTGGTTCGATCTGGTGGCACGGGCCGGGGTGACTTTCCGTTACACCGACACCTACCCCATGGGGCTGGTGGAAGGGGTCAACGCCCTGGTGTTCAGCAGCCGCGGCGGCGTGCATCAGGGACAGACGACAGATGCGGTCACCCCCTACCTCCAATCCGTGCTCGGCCTGATGGGCATCACGGAGGTGGAATTCGTCTACGCAGAGGGAATGGATCTGCGCCCCCACGGGGCGGAACAGGGAATGCGCGAAGCCCATGCTCGGATCGCTGGCCTCGGCAGGTAGGGCCATCACCCGATCTTGCCCCTTCCAACCGGCCGCCTGCTGCGCGGGACATTCCAAGTAAAAAAGCCCCCCAAGGGGCTTTTCTATGACTGCGGCAGTGGCGGCTGAAGAGACTAGGCTTGCCTGGCATCGGCGCCTGCGGGCATGTCCCGCCAGAGCGCCAGAATGAGCAGCGCCAGCAGGGCAAGGGGCGGCACCAGGCAGAGCAACACGCACAGGAAGGTGACAAGCCCCGGGTGGCGGCTCTTGCGCCGGGCCAGTCGCCAGGCCACCACGCCGACGACGATCATCAGCAGCAGCATGAAGAGAACAAACAGGTTGGAGTTGATGGTCATGAAAGCTCCTTTTTCATGGAAAAGGCACACTCTAGCGCCGTTGCGTTCCCGCGCAACTCCCAATCTGGTGGTGCCTCCCCCGGTCGATAGGCGTTTTCTATTTCGCCGATAGATGAGAATGGTTTTCATTTGATGGAATTCTGGGTGATACTGCCTTCATCGCCAGAGGAGACACCACCATGAAAAAGACCATCAGCTTCGCCATCCTGCACTTTTGTGTCGCCTTCACCGTGGCTTACCTGCTGACCGGCGAACTGCTCACCGCCAGCCTGATCGCCCTCATCGAGCCCGCCGTGAACACAGTCGCCTTCTACTTCCACGACCTTGGCTGGCACAAGCTCAAGCCCCACCACAGCCTGCAGGCCAAGACCAGCAGCTTCGCCCTGGTCCACTTCTCGGTGGCCTTCGGTGTCGCCTACCTGCTGAGTGGCGAGCTGCTCACCGGCGGCGTGATGGCACTGATCGAACCTGCCATCAACACCGTCGTCTTCTTCTTCCACGAGCGGCTGTGGCGCAGCCGCCAGACCTTGGCGCTGGCCGGCGTCTGATTGCCATGCAGGGCCGCCCGCCACCCAAAAACACGGGGTGCTCCTGCCTCCTTCGGGTGTAAAGTGTGCTCTGGTCACGGGGCATCATGCCCCCTGTTGGAGCCCTGTCGATGAACAAGATCTTGCTTGGAACCCTGCTGTTTTGCCCTCTGCTGGCCGCCGCAGCCACCCCGTCCTTCGAGTGCGCCAAGGCGAAAGGCGCCGCCGAAACCCTTATCTGCAAGGATGCCGGACTGGCTGCGCTGGATAACGAGCTGTCAGCCCTCTATCCCAAGGCGATTGCCGGGTACTCCCCCGAGCAGCAGAAGAGCGAGCGCGCCATCCAGCGCGGCTGGATCAAGGGGCGCAACGACTGCTGGAAGGCGGGCGACCTGCGCCAGTGCGTGGAAGATAGCTACCAGTTGCGGATCACCGAGTTGCAGATAAAAGGCGGACAACTGAAGGTGCCGACACCGGTGGACTACCAGTGCGGCAAGAGCGTCACCCTCTCCACCTACTTCTACAACGAGGCCAAGCGGCCCGCCGCCATGATCAACCTGAGCGAGGGTAACAACCAGCAGCAGGTGCTCGCCTATGAGACCCCCAGCGCCAGCGGCGCCCGGTACGAGGGGCAAAATCTCACCCTCTGGACCAAGGGGAGCGACGCCATGCTGGAGCGCTACGGTCAGCCCACCCTCAACTGCAGCGAGATCCCGGGCAACTGATCCTCCGCCCGGCCAGAGGCCGGGCAACCACTCCCGTACAGGCAGCAAGTGGGTCACCAGTTGGTGGCCGCTCGCCCCCTTTTACCTATCCCCAGCCCCCTCTCGCCAATCAAGCCCGGACG
The DNA here is from genome assembly GCF_040907815.1 of Aeromonas sp. s6. Taxonomy (NCBI): domain Bacteria; kingdom Pseudomonadati; phylum Pseudomonadota; class Gammaproteobacteria; order Aeromonadales; family Aeromonadaceae; genus Aeromonas; species Aeromonas sp. s6. The sequence continues at coordinate 147 of NZ_JBFOCN010000088.1, read as the reverse complement.
CCAGGCTTTCGGGCTAGGGAAGGTGCGAACAAGTCCCTGATATGAGATCATGTTTGTCATCTGGAGCCATGGAACAGGGTTCATCATGAGTCATCAACTTACCTTCGCCGACAGTGAATTCAGCAGTAAGCGCCGTCAGACCAGAAA
>NZ_JBFOCN010000087.1:0-23401 GCF_040907815.1 Aeromonas sp. s6 | reverse complement strand
TCCAGCACCTCCACCGAAAAGGGGGTGTCAGAATGATGCTGATAGCCCTTGATGGTGCCGAGCAGGCGGCGGCCAAACACCTCGCCATCGCGCAACCAGGTACGACAGACCAGGCGCTCCATGGCGGGACGGGTGTACGTGCCGGTGGTTTCCGGTTTGAGCGACCAGGCAGCCCAGCGCCGGCGGATCTCCTTGGCGAGGTCATCCAGCAACTGCCCATCGACAGAGCGGGGCTGCGGCTCGATCTGGATGCCTTTGCCGCCGACAATCCGCTCCTCCATCTTGTCGAGAAGGCCGATCACAATGTCATGGTTTTCGTCCAGGGCTCTGGCCTGCTCGCGCAAGCTGATCGCCGATTGCTGGGTGGCCACGTTGGCGCCACGCCGTTCCCGCTTGGCCTGATGGGTTCTAGACGGCATTGCCGCCTCGTAGGCCATCATTCGCAAGCGGTCGCGCATCCGGTTGGCTGCCCAGCCGGGGGAGATAAACCCGACCAACTTATCTATGGCTCTCATGTAAACCTCGCGGCGGCATAGGGCTGACGGGCAGGGTTGGCCACGCTGGCGCGGCGCTGCTCCCACTCCCGCCGACCAGAGCGGAGCTCGTTGAGGTTTTCAGAGGTCACAGTGCGGCCCTGGAACGTTACCTGCTTGCCGGCCAGCACATCGCGCTCGGCCTGCAGGTACAGCTCGATCATGCTGTCGATATCGCTCAGCTTCACAGCCAGCCTCCTGAGTTTGTGCCGAGCCAGCTGTTGCCTGCTGCCGTGGGTCTTGGCTGCGGGCGGGATACCGGCTCGGCGTGGTTGATAGTGGTTGGCTGATGCCGGGCGACCAGGCGCCAGCCTTTGTGCTGGACGCCAAGGCGCACGGCGGCCAGTGAGTAACCCGCGCAGTCAGTGGGCTCGTTGCGGGCGCCGGATGGGTTAACCCAGCGATAGACGCGGCGGCCCTTGATAAACTCCAGCCGCTTTCGCTCACAGGTCAGCCCCTTGAAATAGTGTTCATCTGCCCACTCGGCGACAGGGTGGTGCCGGTAACCAGGCAGCGGCCCGGATAGCGATGCAGGCACATCGGCCAGGCGGGCGTAGATCACGTCCTTGGCGGTGTCGGTGCCGACCTCCGACAGGTAAACACCCTGCCGGTTCTTCTTGCGCGGGAAGGTGATGATGGGTTTGCCCATCACCGTGGCCCCCTTGATAGGGATATATTTGCGCGGGTTGCGGCGACAGAACTGATAGACCTCATCGGTGTAGTGACCACCCGAGTCAATCAGCACCAGGCCGATATCCATCACCTCACCATTGGCCTTGATAAACTGGCGCGAGAACTGCTCGTGCAGTCGATCCCAGATCTCGGTGTGCCCGAGGTTGCCGTACAGGCGCTGGTAGTCGAGCACCCAATGCTCCTCCCCCACGCCCCAGCCGGTGATCTCGAACTCGAAACGGTCATCCTGGGTATCAGCCCCGACAGTGATATAGAGCACCCCATCAGGGACGGGGTGCGGCCATACCTCGCGGCGGGCGGCAAGCGCCTCCCACTCCAGTTTCTCGCCGGTCTCCTCTTCCCAGGTCTCGCCCAGCGTGGTGTTGACGAAGGTCTTGAGCTTGCCCTGGTCATCCTTCGCTTTAAGGAAGTCAGAGACAATCCGCACCCATGTCGTCAGCGGGCTGTAGGCCGTCCAGATATGGAAGGTCACCGACTCGGGAGGCGGGATCGGCTGGTCGTCACTGTCGAACCAGTCGATGGAGTCCCGCGTCCAGATGCCGGTGCGCTCGCAGATCCAGCGTTCCACCGTCTCGTAATCCATCTCATGCTGGCGAATGGCGCAGCCATTTGCCTCGCACAGATAGAACGCCGAATGGTGGTTGTTGCCGTCCCACTTGATGCCGAACTCGGCATCGGGGCCGCCCCACTTGAGGTGCTGTTCTGCGTGGCAATGTGGGCACTTCACGTGATAACGCATCAGGTGCGGCGATTCGTTGGCCGCCCGCTCAATCTGGCACTGCCCCGCGATCTTGGGGGTAGAGCCACGAATTGATTTGGGATGGGTCGAGCCCTCCATCCGCTTATCGCCGAGGAAGGTGGGCGAACCCTCTTTCTCGATGTCGTCATCGAATGCGGCCAGCTCATCGTAGATCCCGAAGTCGGGAGAGGCTTCACGGTAGTTCTTGGCTGCCTTGCCGCCCCTCACCTCCAATCCGCGACCGTTGGCGAACCGCTTGAGCTCCAGGGTGTTATCCCGGTGCTTCTTGCCAAACCAGGGCGCGAGCGCCTTGATTTTCGGCACGTCACGGATCATGGGTTCAACGTGCTTTTTCACGAACAACTCGGCATCCCCATCGGTGGGTTGCCAAATCAGTCCGTTTCGCTTCTTGTGCTCCAGCAGGTAAGCGGCCACACCGAGCAACATCTTGGTGTAACCAACCCGCGCCGACTTGACGAAGTTGACCTCTCGGATGTCGTCATTGGCCATCGCGTTGATGATGGCCACCTGGAACGGGAGCGACTTCCAGCGCCCCTCCTGATAGGAGGACTCCACCGGCAGGTAGTAATGGTCATCCATCCACTCGGCGGCGGTCTGCACCGGCGGCCTGAGCAGGGCTGACAGCCCAAGGTTGACGGCAGCCGCCAGGCTACTTACTTGTGCTGTCGATATATTCATCCAGTAACTCCGGCAGCAGATCACCCATGGAGGCCGCCTCGTTGCTGGCTATGACCAGTTCGCGCTGGAGCCCCTCGATGTGCTTGGTCTGCAATTCGGGATAACGGCGGCGCATAGTGAGTGGAACGGTGTCGAGCAGACTGCTGACCTTGGCGGCGATGCGCGTCAGAGCGAACGTTGCAAACTCGGTCGGCACCTGATGGCGCTCAGCGATCCGGTTCTCGCGCTCGGCCTTGTCGGCCTGCTCCTTGGTGAGCCTCCACCGTTGGAAGTCCAATTGATCCTCGTCCATGTCTTGAGGATCCGTTGGTTGGTGTTTTTGGATCGCGTTCTCGATCCGGTTATCCACAACCGAGCGCACATCAAAGTAAACGTTGCGCCCGATCTTTTTTACTGGCTTAACTCCCCACTTATCAAAGGCTTGCACCGAGATCCCCAGGCTTGCAGCCATGTCGGATTTTTTCAGCCAGCCAGGCGCAGGGCGATCCTTGTCTGATGGCTCTGACATGAAAACAACAACCTCACTTCTTGGGGTTTCATATGTAGTGAAAAACCGCGCCTCGTCCAACCCGTCGAGTCGGGGGGTGGCTGGGAGTACCTTTACCCTGGGGGGATGGGTGGGGGTGCCGCCCGCTGCTGCTAATGGCATTGCTGCAGGGCGCTAGCATTGGGCGGCGAAACTCACAAAGACATGGACTCCACCAGGTTGGTTCCCCTCCCTCGCTGTCCTGTAGAGGTTAAGGAGCCCATGTCTTTGTGTAGGTGAGGCACCGGCAACAGGTCGAGCCCAACGGGTCAACGATGTCTGATGCTGATTGGTCGCCAGTGTCGGCGCCTCGGTACTCATTGCTTGATGCACTCACGCACATCGATGATCCAATTGGTCAGCTCGGCCTGCGAATCAGGTGGAAGATGCGCCCACCCATCAGGACTGACCATCCACACCAGCCTCGGGGGTGTGGTGTAGCAGCTGGCGTTCGGCGCTGGTGCCGGGGACGTACACCCCTGCAGCAGGGCCGAAGAGGCCAGCAAAGGCAGCAGCGGGAGCCGCTTTCGCCTGCTCCCGCCTATCGTCTTGCTCGGCATAGTACGCAGCCTCACGGGATGCGTTGAGCTGCTCGGCTACCAGCAGGGCGAGCCGGGTCAATCCGCTTATCAGTGCCGGTTCCATTCTTCGCGCTCCCCCAGTTAGCAGCCAGCACGTCCAGCACAACCAACACCGGACGGGGCAACTTCTCCCACCATGCTTGCGGGATGGCGGCTCGCAACTGCGACCACACCACCAGGCAAAGCCCCACCACCGCCACCCAGGCGGCGGCCTTGTCGCCGAACACCTGCAGCAGCAGGTCGGCCAGATTCAAATCCCCCATCAAGATTCCCCTTTCGTCATAGAGCCAACACCAACGGGCAGAGGGCCAGCCGGCACATCAACCCCAGCGGGCCAGCGGTACGCTGTCACCCTGGAGCGCGGGAAGGCACGGACGTTTACTGCATCAGACTGATTGCCGCCAAGGACGAGCAAATTGCCGGTCTTGTCCTGCCCCACCACAAACCCGACATGACCACCGCCATCTCGGGAAAACACCACCACGCACCCAAGAGACGGGGCGGACAACTTCTGACCCCACTCGGCATAAGACCGAGCCCCTTCGAAGCGCGTTGACTGGATGCCAGCCCGCTCAAGGCAGGCACCAACAAATGCAGCGCACCAAGGCACCTCATCAGACTTGATGCCGCCGCGCTTGATGTCGCGCCACATCTGCAGAATCTCGGGGTTGTGCTGCGGGCCGGGCACCTCTTTGATGCCGACTAGCGACTCAGCAATAACAATCCACGGCAGTTTCATTGCTCCCCCTGTTTGCGCTGCTTGCGCTTGTCGATGTAGACGAAGATGTCGAAGGCCAGGCGGCCAGCGATGACCAGCAGGCCGCCAATGCCGATCAGGTCGTTGATGGTGAGTTGCGGGATGGTCATTTCAGGCAGGCTCTCAGCGGCGGCCACAGCCTTGGACCAGAGGCTCACCAGCGTCCCGCCACCGTAGGCGATGCACTGGCCCTTGAAGCGGTGGATCAGGTCGAACATAGAGGGGACGCCATAAAAAAAGGCCCATCGGAGAGATGGGCCTTTGAAACTACTGAACGCGGGCTATACACAGATAACGTCTGAACAATGGCGGTGCGTCACAACTTCACCACCATGACGAGAAAGGTACAGCCAAGTTCCCATCGTTTCAACACAAAAACAGATATTTTATCTTCTCGTGTGCGTTTTGTGATTCAGATCACTGTGACATATCAACGCAAAAACCGAAATGTCACGCTCAAAAACGGCTTTGCCTGCTCTTGTCTGGTGCAGGCATAAAAACGCCTCTATCCTGCGCTGGCGTTGGGCTGGCATGGCGTGTCAAGCAACAACGGATCTTGGCATCATCTAGGTGTCGCGACTCAATTTTTGGCAGGGTAGAGCACGACATAGAGAGGCGGGAGGGCGGGCAGCAGGTCCGTCAGGCGCTGCGCCAGCTCGTTGTTGGTGAGATTGATTGGGGAATCAGGCGGGAGGCCGAGATCGGCGGCATCAATGATCGGCATAACAACGCTCCAGGGGTGGCCTAGTTTGATGATAGCCGGGTATAAAAAAGCCCGCTGATGCGGGCTATTCAATTCGGATGATTTCGACGGGCTTGCCACGCAACCGGCGGGCCTCCTGGGCGGCCTCTTCGGCGCTCAGACCATCAACCAGGTAGTGGCCACCTCCCCGGCTCGGGGTTGTCTCGCCCAACTGCGCGACAGAATCAGCCAGCTCCAACTGCACGCGCTCGGACACCCAGCCATGTTGGCGCGGATAGACCGCTATCCGGCAAGCGGGGGCCTCGGTGAGCGCCTTCTCTACAGTGTCAGTGAATACCTTTCCCATACCCTTTTCCTCTATCAGCCTATGTTGAGCACCAGGGCGCTCATATCCATGTCAGAGAGCGGGTTATCACACTCAATACTGGCCTGATGGCCGACGCAAAACCGAACCCATTCCTCAAACTGCTCATCAGAATGAGGGGGCAGGCTGCCCCGGTCTATCCCTATCGTTACCTGTTCCATATGCCGTTTTTCCTCTATCTCAGAACCTCTTTCTCAAGCTCATAAAGACGCTCGATAATCGGGCTTTTCGGGTCTACAGCAATCAGAATGTCCCTGATTGCCCACACCTGATGAGCCGCCTCAATAGTGGTCAAGTGCTCATCGGCTTTCATCACCTTGATAGCGTTGGCCTTGTCGATTACGGCTCGCTCCAGGGGCGTTAAGTTGCTCGTCCTGTCCAGAATGTCTTCGCTGTTACTCATCCCGTTTTTCCTCGATAAATGGGCCGGATAACCGGCCCTACCATCATCACGCCACAGCTTCTTCCAGCAGGGCCAGCCATTCACCCTCGGGGATCTCGGAGGTGTCCTGACCATCAAACTTCTCAACCAGCAGGTCGCACATTGCAGAGGCATCATCCAGGGTGGCCTCGGTGCCCATGCGTTCAGCCAGTTGGTTCAAATCCATATCGCTATGTACTTTCATTTTTCTCTCCTTGCCGGGGCCCATCCCCGTCTCGATGAATTAAATATAATATCGTGCGCACGATATATCAAGGGGTTTCGGATGGGTTTTCTGATATTTTTTTGAGCAGCTCTAACCCTTTGAAAATTGCCGCTTTTTTAGAGCCGTGAATCGCTGCCAGTTCATCCAGTAGTTCGGCTTCCTCTTGTGTCAGATAGCCACCAGGGAGGCGGGCCATTCCTGCCCGCTTTGCCTCATAGCGGCCATCCGCGGCTTTCTGCGCCGCACCACGCTTCACCTCACCCATCAAACAATCCTCTTAATCAAATCACCCAGGCTAACCGGATCGGTATCGCACAACGTTTTAATGGCCTTGATGCTGGTCATCCCCAGGATCTCGCCGATATGGCGCTCGTCTATCCCCTTCCGCTTGAGCTTCACAGCCAGCGTTCGGCGGGCAGATTGAGCCGTAGCCCCCTCAATTCCAGCCTGAGCGAACAGGCGAGCAATCAGGGCCGTCAGCTGGTCAGCCCGATAGCTCACCCGCCCATCCCGCTCGATGCGCGTCAGCTTGAGCGGCTGGCCGGTGCGACCCGAGACAAACAGGCCACTCTGCGGATCGAGCCCACGATAGGCTGTCAGCCTGCCGGTGATGCCATGCCCGCGCTTGAGCCGGTCGGCCAGGTGTTCATCAATAGCGGTGATCAGCTTCTTGTTGACCCAGCACAATGGGCGAGCCCGCCCGTTAAATGCGATCTCCGGCCTGACCACCGTCTCGGCCAGCGGCTCACCACCAGGGGAGAGATAATCACTCACCCGTAGCTGCGCCAGCTCGGCTGGCTTCATGCCAGTACCGAAGCAGCAGAGCAGCAAAGCGGCATCCCTGAGCCCGTTCTCTGGGCTCGATGCCTTAGCCACTGCAACGGCATGGGCCAGCTGCGGATCCTCAACAACAATCGCCTTTGGCATTAACTGTAAAATCTCGATTATCGACACTAAACAGAGAGACTACAGCAAAAGAGAGGGGCCATAAAGGCCCCTTGTTCAATTCTGGTCAGTGGTTCACGGAAAGTTAGGCGCCGGCCTCCTCCAGGGCGGCCAGCTCGACATCCAGCTTGGCGGCGGACTCCTGCAAGAGGGCGAGCGCGGCCTCAACTTCCTCCTTGGCCTTGCGCATGAAGTCCACCTTCTCCTTGTCGGTCGAGGTGTAATACTCCCCGGCGATGGTTGTCGCGGCCTGCTCATAGGCGGGCATAGCCTCACGCAGACCGATACCAAACAGGGTGATAGCCCAATCTCGCTTATTCATGCTGAATCCTTCTTCTGGTAGATGGCACCGGGATACAAGACGCATTGCCCTGGTGCGAGCTGTGACATGCTGAAATCGTCATTGGCATCCAGGACGCCTATCGAATCGAACTCAAATCGCTGGCCATCCCGGCAGATGAACCAGGCGGGGACTTTCACCCCGCGAACGGTGATGCTGCGCGGGCCGGTCACCTCCACGCCACACGCTGACGGCTTATTCTCCATTGTGGTTCCCCTTAATACTCATTCTGTTCGGCTATCCGCTCGCGGCGGTCTTGTTCCCAGCTATCCCAATCCGTCTCGCGGTCTACCTTGTCCAGACTCTGTTTGCAGTCATCGCAGACCCAGCCCCAGTCCTTGTCCTTCACCAGGGATCCATCTTCATCACCGCAGCTTGAGCAGGCAATAATGGTCGTCATCGTGTTTACCACTCAATATCCAGCCCTTCGGCACCTTGGTCTGCCGCAATACTGGCTGCCTTATCAAACATGCCGTGGATGAGCGTTGAACCATCCTCCTCTTCCTGTTTGAGAACACTGACAACCTCCCCGGCAAACACAGCAGGGTCTGTAACAGTCAGTGAGCGCATCCCATAACGCCCAGCCGTGACCGCATGAGCAAGGGTTTTCACCCCGACCGATATATGAACCTGCTCGGCTACAAGCTCTACGGTCAGATCCTGGAATGCAGGAGGGTCAAGCTCCTGCATGGCCGATTCATCAGCATCAACCCCAACACCACCAACCCGCAGACGTTGGCGCAAGATGTCGGCATACAGCTTCATCGCTCGGGCCTGGGCATCAAGCAGATTAAGCTGCTCCGCAGGGATGACGTCATTGCTCACCATTGCTCGACCAAGGAAGCCAACTAGCGCGGCTCGGCGGCCTTCCAGCTGGTCAAGCTCCTCAACTACTCGGCGAGCCCACGGCTCCATATTTTGTTGTTCCATCGTGATTTCCTCTATCAAGCGGCTCTGGGGCGGCGGGACTCCCGCAGCTTCTTGCGGCTGCTGGTTCTGGCCATGGCCACGCCAGCGATCAACCTGGTGGTTTGCTTTAACTCGCCGGTGGCGTGGTGCAGCCCCAGCTTGCTGACCACCGCATGTTCAGCCCGGGTAACCAGCATCAGGTTTTCCGGCTCGCAATTGGTCGGGTCATTGTCGTAGAACCAGATCACATGACTCGGCGGGATGGGGCCGTGTTCGCGCTCCCATACCACCCGATGCTTGAGATCCCAGCTGGCCGGCTCGGCGACCTTGATCTCGATATACCCATCAACAGTGACCCGCTCGCTGCCAACCGGGCGATGGTTAACCGGCACATCCCCTTTCTTGAAGCGGGTAAGGGCCGATCTCCCGCCAGGGTCGTACCCCTTGAGTCCGGCATTCCAAGGGGCCGCCCCCTTGGCAAACTGGCCGGTGCGGCCGCTCTTGATGCCATGATTCTTGATAAAGGCCCGGATCTGGGCCTCGGTCATCGCGGTAGCAAACTCGGCATTGAACAGCGGGGTGAGCTCGCAGATAGGCAGCTCCTGGTACTTGCGTTCAATCCACTCCCGTTGCGGCTGGTTGAACATCCGCAGCTGGCCCTTGCTGTTGCCAGGCTGGCGGCCGCAGGTAAAGCCGTTGTTCTTGATGCAGGCACGTATCTCGATCTGCGTCTTGGCGGTGCCGAACACGAAGTTAAACATCGAGGTGGTATCTTCCAGGCTGCACTCTTTGAAGGTCTCGGCCAGAAAGTTGAGCTGCTCGGATGTGTAGACAAAACGGCTCATGGCTTTGCCTCCAGCATCGATGGCAGCCGGTTACCCAGCGGCAGGTCTCGCACAGCGATCTGCGCATCGAGGGCTAGGCGAGCGTTGTTGACGATCTGGCTCGATACGGCGGTGATGGCCTTGCTTCTGGCGATCTCATCCTTGAGCTTCTCCGAATCAAGGCTCTCATCGCCGAGGCGCTCAAGCTGGGCAAAGAGGTGATCATTCAGGTCAGTGAGTTTGTTTTTCATCACATAACCCCATCAAGCAGCGCGAGTTAACAGGTGGCTGATGCCGTTCGGCACATCGAAGCGGCCGCCGCGATCCCAGACCATCCAGGCGTATTCGCAAGAGTCGGTTCCACCCTTCGCAAAGCGTGGGCGCGGAATGATGACCGGCGTCTTGTTCGGAAAGCCAATCCGGGCAAAGAACGGCACCCGCTTGATGGAGCCAAAGAAGTTGACCCGCTGCAGGTAAATCAGGGTGCCATCCGGTTTCAGCTCGGCCAGGCTCTTTTCCAAAAACTCCTCGGTCAGGCTGAACGGCGGATTGGTGATGATCACATCGAACTGGCGGCCGAAGTCATGAGCCAGATAATCGCGGCCCATCGAGATCTCAGCCCAGTCCTTTTGGGATTCAGGTAACGGCACCCGGTCATAGATACGGCTCTCATCACCCCGGCACGGCTCAAGGAAGTTATCACCAGGGCGCCAGCCCATCTTGGCCAGCATGGCGTTGATCACATCGACCGGAGTCGGGTAGTTGTCACGCTCGATTTTGTCACCAGTTGTTGAACTCATCTCACACCCCCATCACGCTGCTTGTTCACTGGCATAGCCGTTGAAATCAACCGGCACCATGTCCGATTCATGCACGATCCCGCCCTGCAAGCTGTTGACCTTGAACAGCCAGTTATGGGCGAACTCCATCACTTCCTTGGACGGCTTCAAGCCTCCTTTGGGGGAGGCGCAGAGCGCGGTGCCATCCTGGTCGTTGTAGGTGACCATGGCAGCACGACCTGACTGGTGCATATAGAGCAGGGCGCGAGACTCAAGCACAGTGCCGTCAGGGCGCTCCATCTTGGTCTTTTGGGGCCAAATGATCAGATGGTGCTCTCCGCTGTGATACAGGCCGCTGCCGGTGTCGTGGGCAAGCTGACGCTGGAGCAAGTCGATCTTGGTGTGAGCCTCAATGCTCTGGCGCTGTGAGGCGGTCAGGTCATGGCGGTACTGCCTGGCCTCCCGTTCCAGCTGGCTAATGCGGGCCTCTTTGGTTGCGCTGTTATCCTGCAGGCGCTTGACCTGCTCCTTGAGCTTCTTGATACCAGCCACACCACCATAGGAGGCGATCACCTTCTGCAACTGGGCAAGCTGCTCCTGCAGGCGGGCTTTCTCTGTCTGCAGGGCGATAGAGTCATTGCCTATTTTTTCAGCCTTGCGGGCCACCTCGCGGCAACCGGCGTTCTCCTTCTCAAGGTCGGCGATGCGGGCCTGCAGGTCGAGGATCTGGGTGTGCTGGGCGGCGTTCTGGATAGACAGCTCATCCCGCTCCTGTGACAGCTCATCCAGCTGGCCGGTGAGGTCGTTAAAACTCGGGACAAAGGCGGCCAGCAGCTCATGGGGCTGGGCCAGCATCAGGGCTTCTTCAATGGTTCCGACGGTGCGATTAGTCGTGTTCATTTGCGTACTCTCTCGTTATTGCCTGACCCCGCATGACCGGGGCACTGATTAGGTGACATACCTAACCACAACCATAATATATAACTTTTATATGAAAATCATACATTATATGTATAAATATTTACTGTTTGCCCTGCTCGGCCAGCCAGTCGTGATAGAGCGACAGCGCCTCACGCATCTGGTCGCGCATGGATGAGTTGATATAGATGCCAGCCAGCTTGCCCATGGCGTGATTGAGTATCACTTCGCCGACAAGGTGGTCGGTGCCCTGGTCGGTAAAGCGGGTGCGGGCCAGCTTGCGCAGGTCATGGGCGCGCCAGCGGCGACCCGAGACGGCAGCCACGGCGCGGGTCGCATCGCGACTACCGATGGGGCCTTGGCGAGAGGCGGCAGGGAACAGGTAGACCCCGCGATATCCGGCGGCCTGCTGACTGGCGCGATAGCGCAGCAGCAGCTCCAGGGCCATTGGCGTTAGCGGCAGCACATGCTCGCGGCGGCTCTTGGTGTGGGCGGGCGGAATGTACCAGCAACCACCCGGCACCAGATCGAACTCGCGCCACTCGGCCAGTCTGGTCTCGCCGATACGGGTTGCATGCAGCAAGGCCAGCAGGCAGAGCATGGTGGAGGCGGTGAGCGGGCCGGATAGCTCTGCCAGCACGGACTGGGCCTGTGATGGGCGCAGGCGGCCAGGGCGCTGCACGGGCTTGTGGGTGACCAGATCACCGAATGCCAGACCGGCCAGCGGGTCGTGATGCAACAGCGCCACCTTGCGGGCCTGCTTGGCGGCTTGCTTCAACACCACCCATCCGGCGCGAACGGTATCGATCACGTAGTGCTGCTGATACTGCTGCACCACCCGATCGAGATCGTCTCTCGATGAGTGCAGGGACAACTCGCCGAACAGCGGCAACAGCTGGCGCTTGATCTGGGATGCCACGGCGGCGCGGCGGGACTTTGACAAAGTGCGGGATTTTGCCACCCGATCACCATGCCAGCGCAGCAGGTCGGCAAAGGTGACCAACTCGCTCATGGCCACGGCAGCGGCGGGATCGGCGATCAGCGATGAGATCATGCGGGGCAGGTCTGCGACCACAGTCGCGGCAGGCACGGACGGCCAGGGGGCGATTTTGCGCCAGCGGGCCTCGCCCCTGATATGCAGCACCAGATGCACGGAGCCGCGCTGGCGGCACTTGGCCCAACGAAACCGGATGGGGTGGCGCGGGTCGCGCAGCTCGTGGATCTCGGGATTGGCAGAGTGCCGCCGGATGGCGGCATCTGTGATGGAGGCGGTCAGGATCACCCGATACGCCCCCGGATGATATCGGCCTGGGCGGCGCCAGCCTCGCGCAGACGGCGGAGGGTGAATGACACCGCACCAACCAGCTTGGTCATCAGGCCGCCGGTGGTCGCTGCCGAACGCGCAACGTCCCGCATGTTGGCGACACCAATCGAGCCAGCCTGGACGGGCTCGCCGTTTATGGATACGGACATCATTGAGATGTGAGAGATACGGCGGCGTGAAAGCAACGCCAGCGCCCACCCCTTGGCTGCCCCCGACCGCTTGTTGGCCAGCTTCTTTTTATGGCTCAGTCTCATAGCTTCAGTCCTCTTGCGTACACGCTCAGGTTGCAATCGGACTCAAGGTAGAAAGCCCGGTTGCAGTTATCTGGGAAAACGGCGCCGCAGTTTTTGCAGGGCGGGATCTCGGCGATCTGCCGCTCCAGCTTCTCGCCATCGCGCAGGATCAGAGTGCTGAGATACTCCTGCATGTCGTAATTGCTGGTTGCCCAGAGGGCGCGCAGCTTCATCGCCTTGCCGAGATAGGCGGACTCGCCTGCCGTTAGCTTGATGGTGATGGAGCAGGGCTGACCCGGCACAAAGGCATGCTTGCGGGCCTTATCACGCGCCCGCTGGTTGCGCTTGCGCTCGGCCGCCTTGTCTCGCTTGGCCTGCAATTGCGCCTCCGTGGGCGACTGCTTGCCCCGCTTCTTGGGCTTGGTCAGCTCTACCAGGGCGCTCATAGCCGCTCCTTGGGACTGAGCCCCAGCGATTTGAGCATGGCGCGTTCCTCTATCTGGGCGCGTTGCTGCTGGCGGCGCTTGAGCGCATCGCGGGCGGCGAGGTCTTTGTTGTAGGTTCTGAGTCTGAATGTAGTGGTCATGTCAATCCTCTCACGATTGGCGGTTAGTGGATTTTCTGCGCCCGACCTGCCCCTCCAAGGCCGAGGCGAGCGCCCTACGGGCATTCATCAAATCTTTGCGGTACTTGGTCAGCGGCAAGCCGAGGCGGATCGCCCTGACCTCCTGAGCGCGGCCGCTTTCCAGCACCGGCACCAGGTACTCGGTGCGCAGCACCAGGGCGCGGCGATGACCAACGTCACCCGAGGCGGCCATAGCCATCAGCGCCGCCTCGATGCGCGGCTCGATGCCGTCCAGGATCGGCCCTTTACCGCCGCCGTTATTGCCTGGCCCTGTGATACCTGTTGCCAGGATCTCCATCAGCAAGGCGGTCTGGCTGCTGGTCTGTGTCGGAACGATTTGCCCCTGATGACACCATCGCGCCCAACGCTCCAGGGCATCATCTAGATGCATGACGAAATCCCTTCTTGTTTGTTGGTTTGCTGGCTGTCTTGGCCGCCGACTTGGCGATGGCGTCATAATGGCGAAGCCACTCGCGCAGCGCCTCGCGCTCTGCATCGTCCGCAATCTGCCCCAGCTCGACCCGAACCCGCTCCCGCGTCCATCCAGGCTTGCCGGTGTTAACCCAATAGACCCAGAGGGCTGCTTTCTTTTGCAGCTCGAACTGCTGCTGGATCTCCTGTGGCATGGCGGCGATGTTGTACGTCATGGCGCTCAGGCCCGCTTTTTGGCTGGCCGCTCCCGTGACGCCAGGGTGATGGAGCGAAGCTGGGCATAGAGATCGGCTGGCTGCACCACATGGGCGCCACGGCGACCACCCGGAACGGCAACCATCAGATCACCCGGGGCGATCAAAATGGATGGGTGCGCGCACATCGAATAGAGATGGGCGACACGGCCGCCAATGGCCCGGATCGTGGCCACCTCTTCGGGGTGCGACACCGGAACGATGGTGAGCCAGTCGGCATTGAAGCGATCGCGCTCCAGGGCGGAACGCAGGGCAAAGGCGCGGACATTCAGCGGACGATGAGAGACAGAGAAGCGCTGCACCTTGGCGCGCTCATCCATCACGACACCGATCACCGCCTCGACCTCATCAGGCACGGCACCAACCAGCGCGACAATCATGACGCCCCCTTTTTCTGGCGTGCCTTCAAATACTCCTGACGCCACGCATGCACATCGAGCGCAGGCCAGGCGCGGCAAAACTCATCCAGGGTCTTGGGGGTCGGGTAGCGGTCGAGCTGAAAATACTTCTGCACCGTGCCAGCCTTGACGCCGACCTTGCCAGCCACGGCCTGAGCGCGCTCTTGCTGAGTGGCGGCCGGCATCTCGGCGGCAAAAAAATCTGATACGCACATACGCAATCCTGACGGTATCTACTGACCAGATAACTGTAACACCAACAGCACATAAATACATCATCGCCACTGTTAAATATCACGTTTTGTGCTATCTTTTTTCTAGATCAAAAGGGCCAAAAGACACATGAACACACCTCAAAGCCTCCGCACAATCGGTGACATCACCGAGAAAATGGTCGAAGAACAAAAAGCCATCCTGGGCCATGCTCTGGCGCAGGCGCGCAAAGGCAGGTATGCCAGCGCCCTGCAGGCCAGCAAGGATCTCGGCATTGGCCAATCGACCTATCTGTCATATGAGAACGGGCAGCGTCAGCAGGTGCTGGCATGGTGGCTGATTGCCATCAACAAAGTGTTCGCGCCGCGATTCGGCGTAGACGCCAGCTATTTACTGGGCCTGACCCCGGCAGAGCCGCGCCAGGAGGCGCCAGTCTGGCTGCTGAGCAAGATCGCCCCACATATAAAGAACAGCGATGATGTGCTCCAGCTGAGCATCACCGATGAATCCATGGCACCCAACCTGGGCAGTGGCGACATCGCGGTGTTTGAAAAGGCGGACACCGTCTCACAGGGCGGCATCTACGCCATCGAGTATCCGAACGGCGAGACACTGGCGCGCTGGGTTGTCCCGAGCGCCGTGGGCGGATGGCATATAAAGGACGCCAGCGGCACCCTGGAGAGTCTCGATGACCAGGCGCTTGCCCTGCTCAACGTGAAGGGGAAATACCTCTTTAGAATTACCAAATAAAAGAAACGCACGATAAGCCGTGTGTTTTTTTGCGCCTTCGTATATCTGTTTTTGTGACAATTTTGGACTCTAATATGCAAAACAAAGATAACAATATCATGGTAATTTTCGAGGAATTGACCACCGCCTCACGACAGCACGAGAGCGACACCGTTCTGCTGCACCAGACCCTGCTGGCAGCCAGCACTATTGCCGAAGGGATCGAAGGGCCAGCCGCACGGCAGCTGGAACGCATGATCGATGCCTGTGTGGTTGCCACCCAGCGCACCCTCAACACCCTGGCCGTCAGCAATGGCGAACTGCACGAAATCAAAATGGACATTGGCCACCACCTACGGGCACACCTGGCCCTGCTCAAGGACAAGCAACATGATCATCAGCAATGAGATCATCGCCACACCGGGATGTGGCCTGACAGAATCGGAGCTCGCCATCCTGCTGTTGCATGGCGAGGGAGAAACCAGCTGTTACATTCAGCAGGCGATCGGCCTCGACCAGGCCAGCCTGCACATGGCCGAGAAGGGGATCCGCGCCAAGCTGGGCGCCAAGACCCAGACCCACATGATCAGCCGGGCGTTTCAGCTCGGCGTACTGGCCAGCCGAACCCTGTGCCTGTTGCTGGCCATCGCCGCCGCCGACTACGACCACGGTCTCAAAAACCGCAGCCCCATCAAGAGCGGGCGCCCCGGCGCCGTTATCGTCAGGATCAAGGCCGCTGGCCGCAATATCTTGGCGTGACTGGCGTGACATAAAAGAAAGCAAGCTGCGTGAGTGAAGAGACAACCCCGCCATTGAGCGGGGTCTTTTTTGCCTGCTCGTTTGCTTTTATATAATAAACATATAATATTGATATGTAACTTATACAAATAACCTTGGAGGAAACATGGGAAAGATCATCACGGTAGCGCACAGCAAGGGCGGAACAGGCAAGACCACAACGGCCCTGCAGCTGGCCGGAGAGCTGGGCATCACCACACTGGTAGACCTCGACCGCCACCTCTGCCTAGCGACACTCAACCGGTTACGCCCTGACGATATGAAGTGGGACGTTCACGGCGATGTGACCGGCCCGCAACTGGCGGCACTCATCGAATCAGATCTCGACCTGCTGATCGACTGCGGCGGTTATGACAGTAACCTGACCCGCTTTGCCATCGCCTATTCAGACATCATCATCTGCCCGGCAAACGATGACATCACCGAACTGCGCGGCCTGGTCGCCTTCAACGAAACCCTGGCCAGCATCGAGCAGGATTTCAAACTGGCCGCCCCGTTGATCGGCCACGTACTGATGACCAGAACCCACCCGAGCCGCCGCGATGTCAGCCGCCTGGCTGATGCGGTATCCGGCCTGAACAACCTGACAATGATGACCAGCAAGCTGAGCCGCCGCGCCGACTTCGGGATGATGATGGATGCGGGCCTTGGCGTCACCGAGCGCGTGGCCACCGCCAGCAGCGAAGCAGGCAAAGAGGTTCGGGCATTCGGCAAAGAAGTCCTGGCCATTCTGGAACAGAAATAAATATATACTTAACATATAAAAAGCATATGATAGTTATATGCTTTAGGCTTTAGAGGTGAGAGATGGCAAAGAAGAGCGTTGACATGAGCATGTTGAGCGGGGTTGGCAGCTCGGCACGGCTCATCGAGAAAGAGGCAACACCGGCAGCAGCGACCAAGAGCAAGCTGCTGACTGGCCTGCCTGTTGCGTTTGAAGATCGCCACAAGGCACTGAAAGCGGCGGGGGTGACATCGCTGCTGTTAAACCCGTACATCATCGAAGCACTGAGAGAGAAGCTGGAGCGAGACGAACAGCGTACCTGAAACGACACAGGCCGACTGTGAGAGAGTCGGCCTGTAATTGCAAGCACCTTGGAGGGACACTATGCAACAGAACAATAATACCAGAGCGGGCCACCGCATTATAGACTTTTTGGCGATGCCGCTGACCCAGCGCAGAGCATTACTGGAAATGATGTCACCCTGGGTTATTACCAGGGCGAGGAAGTCCGGCCTGATTTAAGAGAGCAGCCCCCACCCAGGGGGCTTTTTCATTTTGGGTGATCGCCAGCCCCTCTCTCATCAACTCAACCAACTCGGCCGAACAGTTATCGGGGCCAGCCAGATCTAGTTGCTGGCTCTATCATTACAATCAAATGTGGTTGTCAGATCTGACATAACGGCAGACGAACGACAGATCACGGCGAGCGCGGGAGCTCACAAGGAGTGTGAAATGAAACCCGCCTATGCCTATCTGACCGATGATGATCGGGAATATGTAATCGCCACCCAAAAGCACCTGGCGCAGCTGATGCAGCGTCACGGCGTCTCAGTCGATGCCCTGTCATTCGAGACTGGCATCCCCACCACATCTATCAGGCAGTGGCTCAACGTGCGCCACAGCGGATTCATGCCACTTCCTGCTGCCCGCCGCATCTGCGACTACCTCGGCATAGAGATCAGCGACCTGCTGCTGCCTATCGGGCGCCAGCGCCACCTCGACAGATCGCTGCGCATCTTCCTGCGCCTCCCCCCTCGCCTGGCCGACACCGTGATCGACCAGCTGATGGTCATGGCTGACGCCCTGGGCGCCCCTATCCAGCTCAGGGCATCCGGCAGTGACGACCAGGGCGACCCGCCATAATTGCAAAAAATCATGTGCGCATAACGTGCATTATGTTCAATGCGGGTTCGCGGGCGGCGTTGGCCTGCGGCTGGCGGCGAACGGCCCAAAACTGACAACAAAGTGGCGGTGCCACCCCGGGATCTCCCACCTTAAAAAATGTTGCAGTCCTGCTGTATTTCGATGGCCGGTTTCATTATCTGGCCTTCCCCCTCTTTAAAGCGCCTGAGCCTCGTTTTACGCAATCTCACCCCTTGCCCATGCCGTGGCATGGATTTTCTTTTTAGTGCTCACAGCGGCGGCGGGGTTGAGGAATGACTGCGGTATCGAAGCGACAGCCACCCCCTCCCTGCTGAACGTCTTTTATCTTTAGGGCCACAATAGCCTGACGCCCCATGAAGTTGATTGGCCCCTTTATGGTGCATGGCTGGTTCGAGCTGTGGTTTTTGGGATGGGGTGTGGGGGCTTGCCCCCACGAAGGGGGTTACCTGCTGACCGGCGGGCGCTTGCGCCCTGCAAGGTCAGGCATTCTTGCAGTTGACCTTGCTCTGGCGGCGGCCAGCTTGCTGGCCTGCATAGCCAGGCATTCTCCCTGGGGAGCCTGCGAGCCAGGAATGATCTGAAAAGGGTTTTAATACCCTAGAAATAATGAAGAACACTTAAATATTGATATCCACAACGAGTGGGCACACCTATGGTTTATTTCTTACGGGATAGGGGGGCAGCTGACGGCGGGGATCTGTGGATAACTCGCTAGGTTTGGCGCGAACGAGTCTTGGTTAATGGGGGCCTGATGGGGCGGGGAGTCTGAGAAGTGATCGCTGGATAGTGGAGGCGGCAAGCGGACAAGCAGAAGCGCCCAGCGCGAAGGCTGGGTTATTGTGATGGTGGCGCTACGGGTCTACGAGAACGGCTTGCCAGCCGCAGCCCTGGCTCGATACTGATTCCAGTCAAGCTGCTCAACCACGGCAGGAGCCTCTACCGGCTTCTTGCATGGCGCGGACGGCAGGCGATAGAAGCTGCCTTGCTTTGCACCTGACGTGCTGGCCTTGGCGCGCTGGCGCTTGGAGGCGCGCTCACGCTCGCGGCGCAACCAGAAATCGATCTTGAGTGCGGCAAACAGTCGGGTGGAGATAGCCTTGATGCCAACCAGACCGCGCACCTGGCCCGCCGAGTTGGTCATGCGTGGCTGACTGATGGAGAGCAGGCGGGCGGCCTGCAGGTCTGCGATGGCGCGCTTGAAACGGGGCCAGCTGATGGTGGTCTCTCCCTGCAGGCGCTTCAAGCTCAAGCCAACTCGGCCATCCTTGGTCGGAACGCCGACCGTGAGGGTAACCAGATCGGTATATTTGAGCAGCACCTTGAGCACCTGAATGATCGCCTCACGGCGCTCCGAGCGCTTCTTGCGGTGCGGGTTCAGGGTTTCCAGCTGGGGTAGATCTTTGAGGCGGTAGTAATAGTGCTCAACGAGATCGATGGAGCGGGCGATAAACTTGGGCATATTCTGCACATGAGGCCGCACAAAGAATCGCGGAGCTGTCGGGTTGTGGCCGCATCTGTTGCCTGAGCCCACATTCAGCCCATCATGGGCCACTGAAAAAGTCATGTTTCCGCCTAAAAAAGTGGCGGCAAGGTTGCCAATTGGCGGCACCATGAGTAAACTGACTGTGCGATAAGTCGTGTTCACCCTTTTTGTGGTGCAACCGAATCAGAAAGCCCGCCCGCCAAGGCGGGCTTTCGTCATTTAGGAATCCTGCCAGATTTAATCTTCTGCCTCGGACGCTCCGAGACCCTATGCCGACAACTCTAGCACAAAATGTGATAAGTTCAAAAGGTCATATCTCACTATAAGATCAGCTTTCTGCTGCTGCCAATATGGCCGCCTCCTTGGCGGCGATGGTGATCTCTTTGGTGATCACCGCATCACACACATCTGGACCGAGTAACGGCAGCAGGCAGGCCAAACGCTGAGCGAGCCTTCCTATCGTATATGATCCAGACGCCACGATCACCTGATCATCATGATCAACGTGATCACCCATCAAATTATCCCCACTCATCCGCAACCCTCCCGGCTGGCACTGTATTTTTATACAGGCAATTTTGGCACCGACCGCCCTGACGGGCAAGCCGAAAAAAGAAAAGCCCCGGCACATGGCCAGGGCAGGTTCGACACTACTTGGGCAGCACCTCGGCGCAGGGGCGCGGCACCAGGATGGTTTTGCCCTGGTGAACCTCATGCACCTGACAGACAGGCCCGGGGGCCGTGGCTGCATTCCACGCCCAGCCAAGCAGCACGGCGACCACGATCGCCGTGATAGGTTCGAGACGAACGATCATGGTGTCCCCTATGCCCAGACGTATTGCGGGGTTTCAACAACGACCGTCACCTGCGCCAGGGCGGCGGCCAGGGCGGCGTCGGTGGTGCGCACGTTGGCGTGATAACCGGGGACTACCTCCCGCACCTCCAGCTCGATACCATCGACGATCTGCACCGCGCCGGTGGGGCGGGTGACCATGCCAGGCGGCAGCAGTTGCAGCGAGGCGGTAGGGTGATAGAGGGTGCCGGTTTCGCTGTCTTTGATAAAACCAGCGACCAGCAGGGCCTTGGTCATGGCGGCCTTGTCGGCCGCCTTGAGGTTGAGGTCGATATAGTCTGTCATGCGATGGCCTTGAGCTGATCATCAGTGAGAGTTCTACGCCAGATACGAAGATTTCGAACATGGCCAAACAGTGGGAATGATCCGGCATCACCAAATGCCCCTACCCTGATCGTGTTCGGCAAGGGGGCTACTGTTGCTGTAGCGGATGACACACTCGTCACGCTGGAATTCACCCGCATTTTTAACAGCCCGCCCCCCTCAGAAATGGCGACGATCCCTTTGCTGTCCTTCACGTTAAAACTCTTCAAGATCGCGGTGACGTAACCGGCCTGCCCAAACGCGCCACAATGCGTTGAAAAGCCGTAATCAGCATCAGCGCTTGCATACTTTCCGCGAATAATCGCCATCCTGGCTTTATTCTCCTGCTCCATTGAAACCACACAACCGCTCTCCATCAGAACAGGTGCGCTGCCACGAAGCGTATCGAATTCAGCCGATATCGAGAACCCGATGGGGACCATATTCCCAAGGGCAGGAATATTCACGACATCTGCACTACGTGTTACAGCCGTCCCGTTTGTAGGAATGTATGAGCTGGCAAACGACAGTGGCTCAACTTGGCAATCGCCAATTACCAAAAACTTGCCAATGGTTTGCCCTGGTGAGTTGGAACCCGTAGCACCAAAGTAAACCCATGGAACAGAACCTGACGTAAATTGAGTGGTGGTAACCGTGTAACAGTTCCACTGTCCGAATTTTTTACATGTAGCAGAATCAGAATCCGTATCTAAATTAAAGTTGACGATATCAAGGTTAGCCCCTGCGGTATGATCGCGAACAAGCAGGATCCCGGACCTGACACTTGAGGACTGATGTATTTTAATGCTGAACGTCAGCGAAGTTGACGAGGCGGGCTGGCAAATAAACGTCAACCTAAGCCCTGCATCTGCTGTTATTGTATATTTTGCCGCGTTGATGGCGCCCAGTGTGTCATTAAGCGATTCACCAGTAGCTCCAACTACACTGCCAAGGTGCAGCGGTTGACTGCGTAAATTCGTGCTGGCCCCCTCAATCAACAAGCCCTCTTTTTCAAAACGTGGTTCGTTCACCCCCGCAGTTTTCAGAGCCCCATCTTTCCCGATATAGGTGGCGGTGGTACTGCGTGAGAAATTGACCATCTTCGCCACGACATCATCCCCCACCTTCACCTCGCGACCGTAGCCGGTGATAAGCCGCAGGCTGTCAGAGAGCGGCGCCCACACATCAGGCAGCGGAAGGGCGGCGGCAGCCACGATCCCCGCTGCCCGGTCGGCTTCGACCTTGGCGCGGGCCGTCTGTCCCTCTCCTTCGCTGGCCACCTTCTTCCAACTGGGGATGGTGACGTTGGCGCCGGTGTCCGGGTTAAGGATGGCGACATCCCCCGAGCCGGTCAGCCAGGTCATCATGCCGTCGAACCAGGCGCGGTATTTGGCGACCAGGGAAGCCAAGTCAGCAGCAAACTGGCTGATGGTCGAGGTGCGGGTGATGTCGATCCGGTAGCCCTGGTTAGCCAGGGTGCCGCCTCGATACGCTTCTACCAGGGTGAGGCTTTCATCGCTGACCACGGTATCCACTTCATAGGCGAAGTTGTCCGGGCCATAGAAGGTGTGCCCCTTCTGAATGGGAAGGGTGCCGGTTTTCCATTTGGTGCCAAAACCGGTGACGATCTTGCTGCCATTCGTCACCGTCACGTTGCCGGTGCGCGGCCAAAGTCCTGCCATTGCAATGGTTCCTTCAAAAAGAAAACCCGGCACAGGGCCGGGTTGTAAGGTGGGTCAGTGTTACTTCAAGCCAGTGAGCCAGACCGCCTGGCCACTGAAACCGGTGGAGCTGATACCAACTCCACCGCCAATCGCCTCGATGCCGAAGGTGATGGTGGCATTGGTGTTTGCCGGGATCTCGAACGAGGGTTTGATGTCGATGGATAAATATCGGGTGCCCCCCGTGGCGACGTATTCCGTCTTGGATACGCGGCCTTTCTCCACCCCATTGAGGTAAAAGACCACCGCCATCCCTATAGTTCCTTGACCCGATACGTTGCCATAGGCCGTCACCGGATCGATGCACACCACGTTGCGGGCGCGGCGGTACGCCGGGATCGAGAAGTTGGCCACCGCCTTGATCAGCGTGGTGATGTCGCCAACCACCTGGTTCACATCGAGCTGACCCAGGATCTGGCAGTTCTCCCGTATGGTGACGTTGTTCATCGTGCCGGAGTTGGCCAGCACATTGCCCTGGAACGTCCCATTGGAAAAATAGACATCACTGCCGTAGATGCGCCCCATGGAATTGATCCCTGCATTCCACTTCTTACCGTAGGCACCGAACTGACCGTTGGCGTTTTCCCCCAGCCAGAGATCCCCCCCCCGGAAAGAGCCACCCTCGATGAGGGAGCCTTTCAGGTGCTGCACATTGATGTACTTGGCGATCACGTTGCCGATCTCGGCCGTGTCCATCATGGCGTGGTTCATGTAGACGGTGCCGTTTTTGATGACGAACGGGTGGCGCTTTGTCGTCGCACCGCCCGCCCTCGACATTACGGCGAACACATCCGCATCGATCACGAAGGTGCTCAGCACAGTGCCATCGGCATTCAGCTTGACCGACAGGCCAAAGCCAGCCCCTTCCCCCGCGATTTGGGCCTTGGTGTACCAACCCGCCTCCACGTTGCCTTTCAGGTCAGCCACCGCCTTGGCTGCCGTTTCCACGGCTGCCGTGGTTTGGTTGAGGCTGGCTTGCACCTTGGTGATGGCGTCGGCGTTGGCTTTGTCCCCATCCACCTGAGCCTGCTGGGCCTGCTGAATGGCCGCCCCCAGGGTGGTGTCACCACTGGTCACCTTGGCTTGAAGTTGAGACAGTTGCTCGGCCAGCGCCTGATCCCCCTGCGCTTGGGTGCGCTGGGTTTCCAGGATAGCGGCGTTGAGCGTCTGGTCATCCCCTTCCAGGGTGG
>NZ_JBFOCN010000086.1:0-22170 GCF_040907815.1 Aeromonas sp. s6 | reverse complement strand
GTAGCGATACGTTGAGCTAACCCATACTAATTACCCGTGAGGCTTAACCATACAACACCCAAGAAGTGTTTCTGGCCTTGTAGCGAATGAACGAATTACTTACATCAGCTTTCTCAGATTGAAGATTTTGCCTGGCGGCAATAGCGCAGTGGAACCACCTGACCCCATGCCGAACTCAGAAGTGAAACGCTGTAGCGCCGATGGTAGTGTGGCATTCGCCATGCGAGAGTAGGACACTGCCAGGCACCCAATACAAGAAACCCCGCTCATCTGAGCGGGGTTTTTTATTGCCTGAAATTTATTTTTTAGATAATAAGTCTGGTTAATGCGCAAAACACAGTCTATTGTATCGATAAACATTGTTATTCAGCCAGTATCACTGTCTTTCAAACGGCTCAATCTCTCTTTCTCACCAGGTTGAGCGTCAAGTATCTCCGGCTCAAGCGCTATTCCCTTCCTTGATAATCACTATCGCTGGAAACGGGAGTGACAAGTACCTCAGGATCCATAGACTGTTTCTTTCATGTACAAGGAGCTGTCTATGTTGGGGATCCACGATTTGGCGTTGTTTGTCGTTTCTGGCCTGCTGCTGAACATGATGCCTGGGCCTGACTCCCTGCTCATCATGCTGCGCAGCGGCTCCCAGGGATGGCGTGCAGGGTCCATGGCGGCATTGGGTATCGGGACAGGTACCATGGTACATGTGTTGGCTGCGGCGCTGGGACTGTCTGCCCTGTTGAGTGCCTCCGCCGAGCTGTTTGCCGTCATCAAGCTGATGGGGGCGCTCTATCTGGTCTATCTCGGCGTGTCCATGCTCTGGCAGAGGAGTGGCACTTCAACGTCTGTGGATGGGGCTGTGGCGCTGCCTGCGCTCTCTTATGGGCGCATCTTTCGGCAGGGGTTGCTCACCAATGTCCTCAATCCCAAGGTGGCGCTCTTCTTTCTCGCTTTTGTGCCCCAGTTCATCGATCCCGCTTCACCGCAAAAGGCGATGGCATTCATCGTGCTGGGCTGCATCTTCAATCTCAACGGCATGATCTGGTGCCATCTGCTGGCGTTTTCCACCGCGTTTGCAAGCCGCAAGGTGCGACTGCCCGCCCGGGTGGCCACCTGGCTGAATCGCGTGATGGGGGGGCTGTTCGTGGGGCTCGGTATCAAGCTGGCGGTGGAGTGAGCAGGTAAAAACCGGGCATAGAAAAAGGCGTATCCCATCGCTGGGATACGCCTTCGTCTGCACTGCAGCAGAATGACCGGGATCAGTTCATGCCGTAACGCTTGAGTTTCTTGCGCAGGGTGCCGCGGTTGATGCCCATCATTACGGCGGCGCGAGTCTGGTTGCCACGGGTGTACTGCATGATCACGTCCAGCATGGGAGCTTCGACTTCGGAGAGAACCATATCGTACAGATCAATCACTTCCTGACCGTTCAACTGGGCCAGGTAGTTACGCAGGGCCTGTTGCACAGAGTCACGCAGGGGGCGTTGGGTCGGCTCGGCAGCGTGATTGTGAGTAGTTGTTACCAATGCATCAGAAGTCAGGGTTTGTTCGAACATATTCGGTCGGCTCTTTAGTTATGCGTTAACCTAATCCATCGAAATACGCTTCGAGTGCCTCGAGTTGTGCGTCTGCACAATCCAGGGCATTGAAGTGCTTACGGAATTCTCGGCCCGCCTCTTCTTCATCCAGATACCAGCCCACGTGTTTACGGGCAATGCGCGCTCCCAGATAGGCACCGTAAAACTGGTGCAGATTGGTGACATGCTCGTTCATCAGGGTGCGAACCTCTTCCCTGTCGGGAGGCGGCAGCTTGGTGCCCGTTTCAAGAAAATGGCGGATTTCCCGGAAAATCCAGGGTCGTCCTTGCGCAGCACGGCCGATCATCACGGCGTCGACACCGGTATAGTCGAGGACATACCGGGCTTTCTCCGGGCTATCGATGTCGCCATTGGCGACAACAGGAATCGATACGGCCTGCTTAATCGCCCTGATAGTGTCGTACTCCGCTTCGCCCTTGTAGAGGCAGGCACGGGTACGACCATGCACGGCAAGGGCCGCGATACCGCAATCTTCGGCGATTCGGGCGATCTCCTCGCCATTGCGGTTATCCGGATCCCATCCTGTGCGGATCTTCAAGGTGACAGGTACTTCCACCGCATCCACCACGGCCCGGCAGATGGATCTGACCAGGTCTGGCTGACGCAGCAGGGCGGAACCTGCCAGCTTCTTATTCACTTTTTTTGCCGGACATCCCATGTTGATGTCGACGATCTGAGCGCCCTGCTCCACGTTGTAGCGGGCAGCAAACGCCATCATCTCGGGGTCGGCACCGGCAATCTGGACCGATCGCAAGCCGCCTTCAGCAGAGTGATCCATTCTCATCCGGGTTTTCTGGGTATCCCAGACATCCGGGTTGGCCAGCAGCATCTCGGAAACGGCCATACCGGCTCCCAAACGTAAACAAAGTTCACGAAATGGTCGGTCTGTTACACCGGCCATGGGGGCCACGATCAGGGGAGTTTCAAGCGTGTGGGGACCTATCTGCATTCCACGGTTACCATCGGCTTAGGGCGGCGTATATTACGCATTTTTTAGTCAGGAGAAAAGGTTAGTATTTGAGCGTCAGCCATTTTTTTCTGAAAAAAACGTCGCGCCAAGGCTTGCAAATTCAGGAGTGCTTGAAAATCGGACATATTGTCTGTGACCATGGTCAGGAGGGCGCGAGTGAGGGGGATGGTGATTTGTGAGTCTCCCTCTCAAGCCGGTTTAGGCTATGATAGCGGGCCTGAATTGAGCAAAGACTCTACACAATTTCATTACAAACGGATCGGGGATGTATGACGGTAAAGTTCATCAAGTCGCTCTGCCCATGCCTGCTGGGTATCGTGCTGGGGTCGGCTCAGGCGCAGACGGTCAGCTTTACCGAGGCCTGGAGCCGCGTCATCCAGCAGGATGACGGCTTGGCGGCAGAGCAGGCCGGGGTGGAGCGGGCCCAGCAACTGCGGGAGGCGGCCAAGGCAATGTACCTGCCCAAGGTGGATGTGGGGGCCAGCTATACCCATCTCGATCAGCCGATGGAGCTGGACATGCTGGATCTCAACCCCATCGCCAATCATCCGGAATTCGGCAAGGTGCTGGGGCCTGTGATGCAGGCACTCAACCTCAGCCCGAGCGATTTCGTCACCCCCCTCACCAAGCAGAACGTGGTGACCAGTTCGGTCAAGATGCTATGGCCGCTCTTTACCGGCGGGCGCATCGATGCGGCCCAGGATATTCGTCAGGCCCAGGTGAGCGAGGCTGAGCAGTTGCTGGTGCTCAAACAGCAGTCCACCTTCGAGAGCCTCTCCCAGACCTACTTCGGGGTGGTGCTGGCGGCGCAGGTGGTGCAGACCAAGCAGGAGATCGAGCAGGGACTGGCACACCATCTGGATCATGCCAAGAAGCTCGAAGCCCAGGGGCAGATCGCCAAGGTGGAGCGCCTTTCGGCCCAGTCTGCCTATGACAGGGCACGTATCGATACCCAGAAGGCCAGGCGCAGCCTGGAGATCGCCCAGCTGACGCTCGGCCACATGCTCAAGCTCAAGCAGGCTGAGCCCAATACCGCCCTCTTCATCAACGAAGGGATGCCAGCCTTGTCTCCCTTCGTGGAGGAGACCCTGTCGGTGCATCCCGGTCTCAAGCTGTTGACGGCCAAGAAGGATCAGGCCCAGGGGATGATCAAGCTGGAGAAGGGCAAATACGCCCCCGAGCTCTTCCTGTTCGGCAACTACAACCTCTATGAAGATGATTCCATTGTCTCCAAGACCACACCGGACTGGCTGGTTGGTGTCGGGGTCAGCATGCCGCTGGTGAGTCGTGATGGCCGCTCCGAGACGGTCCAGGCAGCCAAGAGCGCCGAACTCCAGGTCAACCTGCTGCAAGCCAAGACCCGCCAGGATCTGGAGCTGCTGGTCGAGAAGACCTGGCGCGAGGCTGCCCAGGGACTGGAGGAGTATCACTCTCTCTCCTCGACCCAGGCGCTGGCCGAGGAGAACGTGCGGTTGCGTGACAAGGCATTCGGTCAGGGGCTCTCCACTTCCCTCGATGTGGTCGATGCCCAGACCCAGCTTGCCGGGGTCAAGACCCAGCGCGCCGCCGCCGCCTATCAATACGTGATCTCTCTGGCCCGCCTGTTGGCACTCTCCGGTCAGATGAACAGTTTCAACCAGTATCAGCATGGCCAGGCGATCGAGGTGAACTCATGATCGCGCGCTCTTCCACTCCGTTATTCATGTCCGTTTCGACCGTCAAGGGTCGCCCGTTTGCCGAGGTGAATTCATGAGTCATCCCCCCATCAAGAAGAAGATGAGCCAGGGCAAGCCCTGGCTGCTGCCACTGGCGCTGGTATTGCTTGTGCTCTGGCTTGGCTGGCGCTTCTGGCTGGCCTATCAGCCGGAGCCGGTGCGTCTGCAGGGGCAGATAGAGGCGCAGCAGTATTCGGTCTCTTCCAAGGTGGCGGGCCGCATCGACGAGGTGCTGGTGAAGAAGGGGGATCAACTGGCCAGGGGCCAACTGGCGTTCACTCTGGCGAGCCCGGAGATCGAGGCCAAGCTGAGTCAGGCCAAGGCCGGGCAGGCCGCGGCGGGTGCCATGGCCGAAGAGGCCGAGAAGGGGGCGCGAGTGCAGCAGATCGCGGCCGCCAAGGATCAGTGGCAACAGGCCAAGGCGGCTGCCCTGCTTCATGGCAAAACCTACGAGCGCATTGCCAGCCTGCATCGGGATGGCGTGATGTCGCTGCAAAAGCGTGACGAGGCCTGGACGGCCTGGCAGGCGGCGAAGTACAGCGAGGGCATGGCCTGGCAGCAATACCAGATGGCACTGGAAGGGGCGCGGGAAGAGACCAAGATAGCGGCCCGCGAGCAGGCCAAGATGGCGGCTGGCGGAGTGGCGGAAGTGGAAGCCTATCTGGCCGATACCCGCATCGCCAGCCCCCACGAGGGGGAAGTTGCCCAGGTGCTGTTGCGTAGTGGCGAGCTGGCTCCCCAGGGCTTCCCTGTGGTGACCTTGCTCGACATGAAGGATGCCTGGGCCCAGTTCCATGTCCGTGAGGACCTCTTGCCAAGGTTCCCGGTCGGTACCGAGTTTGATGCCCGTATTCCCGGCCTGGGGGATCAGCTGGTGCGCTTCAAGGTGACCCATGTGGCCGTGATGGGGGATTTCGCCACCTGGCGTGCCACCGACACCCGCCAGGGGTTCGACATGAAAAGCTTCCAGGTGGAAGCGCGCCCCTTGCAGCCGGTTGACGGGCTGCGGGTCGGCATGAGCGTGCTGGTCGAGCTCTGATGGGGCGCGAATGGCGGTTGCTCTGGCAGGACCCGTTCGGCCGGGCGCTGGCGAGCTGGGTCCCCTTGGTGCTGATAGGGATCCTGTGCTGGATCTTTTCAGCCGGCCTGGCGCGGGATCTCAAGGTCGGTCTGGTGGATCTGGATCGCAGCACCCTCTCCCGACAACTGGCGCTCTCTCTCGATGGCTCCGCCGGGCTCAAGATAGCGCAGCAGTTTGACGCCATCGACGAGGGGGCCAGGGCGCTGCGTGGGGGAGACATCTATGCCCTGGTGGTGATCCCCCATCACCTGGAGCGGGATGCCCGCGAGGGGACCCAACCCAGGGTGACCGTGTTCAACAATGGCCAGTTCATCCTGATTGCCAAGCTGGTCAACTCCGCACTGGCCCAGGTGGTGGGAACTCTTAATGGCCAGGTGGGCGTGCTCTCGGCCATGGCCGACGGCAAGACGCTGCCCGGTGCCCTGGGACAATCCGTACCCATTGCGAGCCAGGTTACCGCGCTTTACAACATCAATTCCAGCTACGCCCAGTTTCTGCTGAGCGCCCTGCTGCCTGCGGTGTGGCAGATCCTGGTGGTGCTCTATGGCCTGAACGCCCTGGCCCGCACCGATCGCCTCGGGTTGGACTGGACCACCAGAGGGGTCTGGTTCGGCCTCTGGCGTACCCTGCTACCCCACGTGCTCATCGGCTGGGGGTGGGGTCTGGCGTGGAGTCTGCTGCTGTTCAAGGGGCTTGGGTACCCCATGCAAGGCAGTTGGCTGGTGCTGACGGCGGGGCTGGGACTGGCGTCGGCCGCTTGCGTCACCATGGGGGCCTTCTTCTACGCCATCATCCGGGATCCGGCGCGCGCTCTGTCGCTGGCGGGGGCTTACACGGCTCCCGGTTTCGCCTTTATGGGGGTCACCTTTCCGGTCAGCGCCATGGGGGATGTGGCCCAGTTCTGGCGCAGCCTGCTGCCCATCTCCCACTATGTGGAGCTGCAAATCGGGCAAACCAACTACGGTCAACCGTTGACGGCGGCCCTGCCCCAGCTCGGGGCCCTGCTGCTGTTTCTGCTGCCCCTGCTGCTGGTGGTACACCGCTACCGGACGCCGTCGGGCGCGGCCCTGCCCCATGAGGAGTCCAGGCCATGATGGGATTCTGGGATCTGGTGCGCCTTGAGCTGCGCACCCTCTTGGCGGATCGCGCCATCATGCTGACCCTGTTTGGCGGCGTCTTCTTCTACTCCTTCCTCTACCCCCAGCCCTACCTGCACCAATTGCCCAGGGAAGAGCCCGTGGTGGTGGTCAACGAGGATGGCAGCCAGCTCTCCCGCCAGCTGGAGTTTATGGCCGATGCCACGGCGCAGGTGAAACTGGTGGCCCGTGCCGGTTCGCTCGACGAGGCCCGCCAGATGATGCTGACCGGCAAGGCGAGCGGCATCTTGCACATTCCCCGCCACTTCTATCGGGATCTGATGCTGGGCAGGAGCGTGACCCTGGGTTATGCCGGGGATGCCTCCTACTTCCTGGTCTATGGCACCATTGCCGAAGGGCTGGCCCAGGCGGGGGGCACGCTTGCCGCCCAGGTGAAGGTGGCCAGGCTGTTGAGCCAGGGTGAGGCGCTGCCCCAGGCCGCCATGGGCTGGAACGCGGTGGCCCTCAATGTGCTGCCGGTATTCAACCCCACCATGGGCTATGTGAACTACGTGGTGCCTGCGGTATTCGTGCTGATCCTGCATCAGGTGTTGCTGATGGGGACCGGCATCCTGGGGGCGACCCAGAACCAGCGCAGCCGCCGTGGCGAGTCAGGCTACTGGCAACATGCTCCCGTGCCGGCCTTGTTGCTGGCCCGCACCCTGGTGGTGGGGGCTCTTTTCGTCCTTCCGGTGACCTACTTCTTCGGCTTCTGCTTCGATCACTACGGTATTGCCCGCACCGCTGTACCCGGCGAACTCTGGCTCTTTACCCTGCCGTTCCTGTTGGCCACCACCTGGCTCGGGATCGTGCTCGGCGCCCTGTTCACCCGCCGTGATCTACCGACCCAGGTGGTGCTTGTCTCCTCTTTGCCGCTGGTCTTCCTGGCCGGCTTTATCTGGCCCCTTGAGCTCATCCCGGCCCCCCTCAACTGGCTGGCCCAGTGGGCACCGAGCACGCCGGCCATCGAGGGATTCCTGCGCCTCAATCAGATGGGGGCCGACTTTGCCCAGGTCTCCCGCTACTGGTGGCAGTTGTGGGGACTGGCGCTGCTGTATGGCGCTCTGGCGTGCTGGTTGCTCCGCTGGCGTCAACCGTGCCTTGCAACGCGGCCGGATGATGGGGCGACAGCGTCTTCCACCGACTAGGCGCCTTGCAACAACACGGTCAGCCACTGGGCTGACCGTGTTGCCATTCACAGGGATCATGGCTGATTCAGACCCGGATCGCCGATGGCATAGATCTGGCCGCACGCCTCCTGGTCGGTGAGCAGTTGCAAACCCCGTATCGCCACATCCTGGCGCCTGACCAGGCCATGCCTCTCTAGCCCCTGGCTCAGGATGGCCTGACCCGTGGGCTCCCCATCCTGCAACCCTGCGGGGCGTAAAATGGTCCACGCCAGGGGGCTTGTCTGCAGCCAGCTTTCCGCCAGGCTCTTGAGGCGTACCTCGTGTCCGAAGGCGGCGCGAGCCCGCTCGGGCAGGTATTGCCAGCTGTCGCCACAACCGAGGGAGGTGACCAGCAGCAGGCGGCTGAGCCCGGCGCGCTCCATCTCGTCGATCACATGGCGGTTGCCCTGATAATCCACCGGTGCACTCTGGCGAAAGCTGCCGAGGGTGGAGACTACCCGGGCATCCCTGTCCGCCAAGCGGCAAGCCTGGGCCACGGCCTGGGGGTCCAGGGCATCCCCGATGACGACCTCGACTCCCAGGGTATGCAGCTCGCTGGCCATGTCGGCATGGCGCACCAGGGCAACGACCCTGTGGCCCAGTTGCAGTGCGTGGTCGGTGAAGGCGCGGCCCAGTCCTCGACTGGCACCGAAGATGAGTGTGGTTGGCATGACAGGCCCTCTCGAACAAAAGAGCAAGCCTAGAGCCTGGATGGCTCTCTGTAAATGAGAGTGGTTTTTATTTGTGAGGTGCAGGGGATATGAAGGGCCGGACATCAGGGACGCCGGCCCGACGGGATCAACCGTTGTAATGGCCGATGCTGGGACGGCGGCTGGGTCCGCTCAGGTGGATGTCCACCGGATTGAACGCCTTGATCGCCTCATAGCTGAAATCACCGATGGCCTGATGCAGGCTCTGGGGGCTGTGGTTGGTGATGATGATGACGCTTTTGGACAGGTTGCGACGACGGCGCAGCAGGTGGCCGAGGAAGCTGGACTGACTCTCGGCCATCTTGGCACGGTTGGCCGCCACCTCGTCGATGATCAGCAGGTCCACCTCTTCCAGGGCGCGGCGGTACTGGTTACGCTCCTCCTGATCCTGGATGACGTTGAAAAAGAGCCTGTCCACGATGGAGGCCCACTGCTGGAAGATCACCGACTTCTGGTGGCGCGCGATCAACTCGTGGGCCACGGCACCCGCCAGGGTGGATTTGCCGGTGCCGTAATCGCCGTAGATCAGCATGCAGCCCCCGCCGCTCTTCTCCCAGTGCTCGAAACCGCTGATGAAGTAGCGGGCTGTCTCGATGGGGTATTGCAGGGCCGGGTCACCGGAATCCATCTTGTCGAAGATCCAGTCCGGATTGAGGTCGGCCTGGGCGATCAGCTTCTGGATCCGCTCCTGGCGGGCGGCCTTCTGCAACTCGCGCACTTCGGCATTGGCCTTGGCGTCGTACTCCTTGCGCAGGGTCTCGTAGTCGTACTGGCTGCCGCCGGTTGCGGCCCGCAGTCGGAGAATACGTTGCTGCAGGCTGCTGACGTGACGCTTGAGCTCGGGATCATGAGCCCGTTGCTCCTGTCTTGCCTTGGCGATTTTCTGGCGTTTGGCCTCGATCTCTTCCAGTGCCTGGCGCATCGGGTCGTGCGGATCTGTCATGGAATTCTCCTTCTGCTAGGGCTGTGGCTGGATGGGCAGGGGGTCAATAGTGCACTTCGTGGCCGCCTGGTATCAATCATTCTCCGGCTCCTGAGCTTGTGCCAGCCGTTTGGCCTCATCGATCATCTCTTGCGCCCGGCGGCTCGGGCCAGCCTCTACCGGGGCTGGCGCGACCTGCTGGTACCCGGTGACCACGGTCGCCGGGCGGCGGGCGTAGCGCCGACTCTTGAGGGCCCGAATAAATTTCAACATCCACTGGTGCTGGGAGTCGAACACCTCGGGGCGGCCGAGCCAGTAGGCGATGAACTCCCCGAGATCCTCTTCGCTGTAGCTGGCATCGATCACCCCGCACAGGCGTGCGAGAGCAGGCAGTTCTTCGTCCGGACGCCACTGCAGGTGCATCTGGAACGGGCGTGCCGGCAGAGGGCTGCGCACCCGCTGGCTCAGCAACGGCAACTGGAAAGGGCACTGGTGGTAGTGCTCACTGTCAGCCTGGGCCTCGACCTGAAGCAGTTCGGCTTCCATCAGCTCGTCGAGCAGTTCGGTCAGCTGGCGAGCGTTGACCTGATAGCTGAAACCACCGGGATTGCCCGGATCGACGACAGCCAATGCCCGG
Organism: Aeromonas sp. s6; assembly: GCF_040907815.1. Lineage (NCBI taxonomy): Bacteria > Pseudomonadati > Pseudomonadota > Gammaproteobacteria > Aeromonadales > Aeromonadaceae > Aeromonas > Aeromonas sp. s6. The sequence continues at coordinate 12,235 of NZ_JBFOCN010000086.1, read as the reverse complement.
CCAAGCTCGGGATAGTTGAGTCGGGCCAGCCGATTTTCCAGCACCAAGCGGCGCAGTTGCAGGGTATAGAGGCTGCGGGCCGGATGGGAGAGTCTGGGATGGGCGAGGGCGCTGTATTCGGCTGGCGTCATGGTCTGCTTCACGATCTGGAGTGGAGGGCATTATCCCTCATGGCGGTGCCTCATACAATTCATGGTGCCGACCTGCGAGATAACGGCTGCCGGGCGACGGTTGCCGACCATCTCTGCGCAAGGGGGCGATCAAAATAGTCGGACCATTTCAAACGCTTGGCAGATACCAAGGCCAGCCCGGCTCGCTGCTCGACAATATTGTGTGGCGGTATCCAGCGCCCATGATCTAGTCTTAATGCTCAAATAACCATTTGACTAATAAGAGCTTTGTCAAGATGTCAAAAGCCGGACTACGGATCTTGGTGGTAGAAGACGAAGCGGTTTTTCGCCACTCACTGGTATCTTATCTCGAGCACGACGGGGCCTGCGTCTTTCAGGCAGAAGACGGAATTGAGGGGCTCTCTGCCGCAGCGCTCTATCACCCCGATGTGGTGTTGTGTGATCTGAACATGCCGAACATGGATGGCCATGAGGTGATTGCCTGCCTTACCGCCCGCTATCCACAGGTGCCCGTCATCGTCATCTCCGGTCAGGATCAGATGGCTGCGATCGAGCGTGCGCTGCGGGCGGGGGCCAGGGACTTCTTCATCAAACCGGTGAATGACTATGAGCAGATCCGCCGCAGCATCGAGCAATGCCTGACAAACCTCGGGCATCAGAGCCAGCAGCTGGAACTGATGGAGCACATCGACTTCTTCCGTGGCCACGATCTGGCGAGCAGTCGGCTGCTCGCCTGGTTGGCGCCCCCTGGCATGCAGGAGTGGGGGCCCTGGCAGGTCACCTTTGCCGGCATGGGCAATCTCTTCATCCCGGATACCTTCAAACTGGACGACAAGCTGCTGGTACTGGTGATGGAATTGCCCATCCTCGGTGTGGATGCGGCCTTCTGTGGTGCCTTGGTGCGATCCCTGATGAACGGCCCCTATCGCCAATACCAGCAACAGGAGAGCCTGCTGTTGACCCAGCCACACCGATTGCTGGATTACCTCAATCTGCAACTGCTGGAGTCGGGCCTGCGTCACTCCTTTGCCATGGCGGCCCTGCTGTTCGATCAGGAAGATGGGCTGCTTTTTGCAAATGCCGGGCTCACCTCACCTCACTGGTTGATGCGTGCAGGGGGGTTGCCGCTCGGCTTGATGCGCAGCAGTCGCTACACGTTGCACAGGCGAAGCTGGCACGAGCCCTTTGATCTGCAGTTTCGCAGTGACAGCGGCAGCGCCCTGACGATGCAGGTTCGTCACCACTGACGCAGTGAAGTGAACACATGCAAACAGGGCGCCCATGGGCGCCCTGTTTGGTATCTGCTGTCCTGACCGGTCAAACGGTCGCGGAGTGCAGTTTCTGCTCTTGTTCTTCGGGCTCTTTGGCCGGGCCTTCGGCACCGTGCATCCAGTAGACCAAGCGGTTGGCCATGGTCAGCAGGATGAGGGCGCTGATCACGGCGGCCAGTGCGATGCCACCGAAGATGGCCATGGCACCGGATTCGCCGACGAAGGATCCGATGAAGCCGGCGGCATAGTTGGCCAGGGCCACGAAACCGAACCAGGCACCCATCATCAGGGAGGCCAGGCGCAGCGGAGCCAGCTTGGTCACCATGGAGAGACCGATGGGGGAGAGGCAGAGCTCACCCAGGGTATGGAACAGGTAGGCACCGACCAACCAGAACATGGAGGTCTTGACAGCCTGATCACCACCTTGCTCCAGCACGGCACCGATCATGAACAGGAAGCCGACGGCCAGGAATAGCAGGCCCATGGCGAATTTCACCGGGGAGTTCGGCTCTTTCTTGCCGAGCTTGATCCAGATGGCGGCCACGACAGGGGCCAGGGTGATGATGAAGAAGGGGTTCAGGGACTGGAACCAGGCGGTCGGCACTTCGAAGCTGCCGATCATGCGGTCGGTATACTCCTGGGCATACAGGTTCATCAGACCACCGGCCTGCTCGAAGCCGGCCCAGAAGATGATGGTGAACAGGCCCAGTACCAGGATCACCTTGATGCGATCCACTTCCTGTTTGGTCAGGGGCGCTTTTTGCTCCTTGGAGCGCTGCAGGGCGGCACGCTGGGCGGCGGGCACACGGCCGATGTCGCCAAGGAAACGCTGGGCCATGGTGGCCTGCACGACCAGGGAGAGCAGCATGCCGATACCGGCGCTGACGAAGGCGGCTTGCCAGCCATAGGCGGTGGCGGCGGCGCCGCAGATCACGCCGGCCAGGAGGGAGCCCAGGTTGATGCCCATGTAGAAGATGGTGAAGGCGCCGTCACGACGGTGATCCCCTTCTTTATACAGGTCGCCCACCATGGTGGAGATGTTCGGTTTGAACAGGCCGTTGCCCACGATCAGCAAGCCAAGGCCGGCATAGAAGACGGTGTTGACCATGTCAGGGAACATGGCGTGAGGCAGTGCCAGGGTAAACTGGCCGGCGGCCATCAGCACGGCACCGAACAGGATGGCACGGCGCTGGCCCAGGAAGGTATCTGCGAGCCAGCCGCCGATGATGGGAGTGATGTAGACCAGACCGGTATAGATGCCGTACAGCTTGAGGGCGTCGGCCTGGGTCCAGCCCATGCCACCGTTGGCGGTCAGGTCGGTCAGATAGAGGACGAGCACGGCACGCATGCCGTAATAGGAGAATCTCTCCCACAGTTCGGTACTAAAGAGCAAAAAAAGCCCTTTAGGGTGACCTAAAAAGGTCCCTTTGGACGGGTTATTCATTGGAACTTCCACCTGTGTCTTATATTTTTTTAGAAATTTTATGCAAGGGCTAGGAACAAGCCTTAATCCTTATAGAACAAGCGACTTTAAATTACAATATTATGATTTAGCGATATTTTATCTATCAATGGTTGAATATTTGTTTATAAAATGAAAAAGGGCATCGAATGATGCCCAGTTTTTTATTCTGCTTATCTTGTAAATATTCAGAGATTACAGCTCTTTGGCAAACTGCTTCAGCCAGCTGGTGAATTCTTTGCTGAGTTCCCGATGGCGCACGGCGTATTCCACATTGGCCTTCATGTAACCGAGCTTGCTGCCGCAATCGTGGCTGCGTCCCTTCATGAAGTAGGCATTGACCTGCTCCTTTTCCATCAGCATGGCGATGGCATCGGTCAGCTGGATCTCGTCGCCGGCGCCGGCCGGGGTTTTTTCCAGCAAGGGCCAGATATTGGCCGAGAGCACATAGCGACCGACCACGGCCAGGTTGGACGGGGCTTCATCCCGGGGCGGCTTCTCGACGATGGCCTGCATCGGCAGGGACATGCCTTCGCTCAGGGCTTCCCCCTTGATGTCGGCGATGCCGTATTTGTCCACTTCGCTCTCGGGGACGGCTTCCACCATGATCTGGCTGATCTGCTCCTCTTCGAACAGATGCACCATCTCCGCCAGGTTGTCCTGCTTCAGATCGCTGGCCACCTCGTCGATGAGCACATCCGGCAGCAGCACGGCGAAGGGTTGATCCCCGATGAGGGGGCGGGCACACAGTACTGCATGGCCCAGGCCTTTTGCTTCCCCTTGACGCACGTGCATGATGGTGACGTCTTTGGGACAGATGTGCTGAACCTCTTCCAGCAGTTGGCGCTTGACCCGCTTCTCCAGGGTCGCCTCCAGCTCGAAGCTCTTGTCGAAGTGGTTCTCGATGGAGTTCTTGCTTGAATGGGTCACCAGGATGATCTCCTTGATGCCGGCGGCGATGGCTTCGCGCACCACATACTGGATCAGCGGCTTGTCGACCACGGGCAGCATCTCCTTGGGGATGGCCTTGGTGGCGGGCAGCATGCGGGTACCCAGACCGGCAACGGGGAGAACGGCCTTGCGAACAACGAGCGGTGTCTTTTTCATGGAGTGAGTCCGAAGATACAAAGTGGGCTCATGATACCCGAAGAAAAATAGGGCAGCCACAGGCTGCCCTCGGGATGATAGGGATTCAAACCGGTTACTTGACGATAATCATGTCCCGGTTTGCTTCCAGCGTGGCAGGTCCGATGCCACTGACGTCCGCCAGTTGATCGACGGAGGTGAACTTGCCCTGCTTCTCCCTGTGGTCGATGATGGCCTGTGCCTTCTTCTCGCCAATGCCTTTCAGGGCGGTGAGCTCGCCGGCACTGGCGGTATTGAGATTGATCTTGCCGCTCTCCTTGACTTGGGTGGTGGCCACAGGCTTGGTCGCCGCCTTGTCGGCGGCCAGCAGAGGTTGGCTCAACAGGGGGAGGCAGCTCAGCAGCAGTGCGGCGATCAGGGTCTTCTTGTTCATGTTTCACATCCTTATGAATCTGCCTTAGTGGCATATTTATCATTAGCTGTGTTGCGCCACTTTTTGTCTGTCAGTTTTGACACTGTATAAGTCAGTGCAAACGGCTATAAGCCGAAGATACTCACTCGGTTACACTGACCAACCCTTTGAGCGAGAACTCTTTTCCATGTATCTACCCGCCATTTCCGAACTGGAGCCCATCGCCCGCGCCGCCGGTGAGGCCATCATGTCTATCTACAGTCAGCCCTTTGCGGTGGAGTACAAGCAGGACGAGAGCCCGCTGACGGCGGCGGACAAGGGGGCCCACGAGGTGATCGTTCAGGCGCTGGCGCGTCTCACTCCCGATATCCCGGTGTTGTCGGAAGAGTCCTCCCCCGAGGTGATGGCTGCGCGACTCGGCTGGCCCCGTTACTGGTTGGTGGATCCTTTGGATGGCACCAAGGAGTTTGTCTCCCGCAACGGCGAGTTCACGGTGAATATCGCCCTGATTGAACAGGGGACCCCGCGCTGGGGGCTGGTCTATGCCCCGGTACTGGACAAGCTCTGGTATGGGGGCAAGGGGATTGGCGCCTGGCGTGTGGCTGATGGCAGGCACGAGGCCATCCAGACCCGCCCTCATGACGCTGGGCAAGTGTGGCGCGTGGTGGGCAGTCGCAATCACCTGTCGCAGGAGACACTCGAGTATCTGGCCCGTTTTGGCGAACTGGAGCGGGGCGAGATCGAGCTGGTTTCCATGGGCAGCTCTCTCAAGTTTTGCATCATTGCCGAGGGGGAGGCCGAGCTTTACCCGCGGCTCGCACCGACCTGCGAGTGGGATACGGGGGCAGCTCAGGCGGTACTGGAAGGGGCGGGGGGCAGCGTCACCCAGCTCGATGGTTCGCCGCTTTGCTACAACAAGCCCGATATCCTCAATCCCTGGTTTGTGGCCAGGGCATGAGTCATCATCGGATACGAAAAGGCCGGACAGTGTCCGGCCTTTTTCTTGTCAGCCTCGATGGGCTCAGAAGACTTTCTTGAACGGTTTGATGGTCACTCTGGCGTAGACCCCTGCCGCAACATAGGGGTCCGCATCGGCCCAGGCCTGGGCGTCGGCCTGACTGGCAAAGTCGGCGATGACGGTGCTGCCGGTGAAGCCCGCATCGGCCGGATCCTCGGCATCGATGGCCGGGTTGGGGCCGGCCGTCAGCAGTCGGCCCTCATCCTGCAAGGCTTGCAGGCGGGCCAGGTGGGCAGGGCGTGCCAGCTTGCGCTGGGGCAGGCTGCCCGCGACATCTTCGGAGTAGATCAGATACCACATGGAACAATCCCTTTCTGGTTGCGGTTATTTTTTCTGTTCTGCGTTCTGCTCGGCCGGCATGTGGCGATAGAGATAGACGCCGCTGAGCAGGGTGAAGACCAGGGTCATGCCCAGCAGGCCGAACACCTTGAAGTTGACCCACATCTCCTGGGAGAGGTTGAAGGCCACGTAGAGGTTGAGCAGACCGCACAGGGTGAAGAAGCCGACCCAGCCGAGATTGACGTTGTCCCAGACCCGGTCGGGGGCTTGGAGCTCCTTGCCCAGCATCTGCTTGATGAGGTTCTTGCCAAAGCCATAGCGGCCGATGAGCAGGGCGAGGGCAAAGAGCACATTGATGACGGTCACCTTCCACTTGATAAAGGCATCGTCGTGGAAGAAGACGGTGAGGCCGCCGAAGAAACCGACCAGCACGAAGGTGAACAACTGCATCTTCTCGACCCGGCGATAGCGAAGCCAGCTGTACAGGAGTTGCAGGCCAGTGACGACCACCAGGGCGCCAGTGGCGGTGTAGATGTCGTAAAACTTGTAGACCGCGAAGAAGACGATCAGGGGGATGAACTCGATAAACTGCTTCATGCTGGGCTCTAACCTCAAAATTTCACTCAGTGTACCTGCCCGTCAGACAACGGCAAATGAATAGACCGTCCATTCTGCAGGCAGTTCCTTCCCGGGGCGGCGGGTTACTCGAACAGCTGGCTGGCAATCTGGTTGCCAAGGCGCACCTGATCGTCCAGCAATGCGTGTATGTCTGCTTCCTCGATGAGAGGGTTGAGCAGGACGGCGCGCAGCAGCGTGAGCGGTTGCTCGCCATAGCGGGAGACTGCGCGCTGGGTGCGTGAGACGAAGCTGTGCCCTTCGGCGCGCTGGGCTTTTTGCAGGGCGACGTTGAAGAGATTGATCTGTTCGTTGGCCGCCACATCGGGTACCTGACCTTGCAGGTGGGGCGGAATGCACCGGTAGGAGAGCAGGTTCATGACAGGTGCCGACATCAGCTCGAAGGCGGGGCTGGCGTCGATGAGCGCGGCCATTCGCCGCGCCCTGTCGTAGTTGGCGTCGATGAGTTGGGCATAACCCTGCTGCCCCAGCATCTGGAAGGCGGCATCCAGATAGAGCGCGTTGGCGGGACGGGTCCCCTCCAGAGTGAAACGCCCCTGATCGAAGGAGGTGGCGCGGATGGCGTAGGGAGCCTCGCGCTTCACCGTCATCATCAGGTCCGGTTGGCGGCAGAGCAGCATGCCGGTACCGAGCGGGACCAGCAACTGCTTGTGACCGTCAAGGGTAACGGTATCGGCGTGCTCTATCCCCGTAAGCAATCCCTGATAGCGGGGCGAGAAGAGGGTCGGGCCACCCCAGGCCGCGTCCACGTGGAAGTGGATTTGCTCGCGCCGGGCGATGGCGGCCAGTTCCGGCAGCGGGTCGACGGAGCCAAAATCCGTGCTGCCAGCCACGCCGACCAGCGCCAGCACCTTGAGCTTCTGCTCCCTGCATTGTTGAAGGGCCTGTTCCAGCGCCGCCAGACTGAGCCGGTTGTGCTCGTCTGTGTCGAGACGCCAGACGCTGCGACCCCCGAGTCCCAGCAGATCCATCCCCTTGTCGAAGGAGTAGTGCATCAGCCGCGATCCCAGAATGACGGCGCCGCGATAGCCCTGCTCGGCGAGGGCGAACAGGTTGTCGCCACAGGCCCGGTTGCGGGCCAGCCAGAGGGCGGTGACGTTGGCGATGGTACCGCCACTGGTCATGACACCGAGGGCTGCATCCTTGGCATGCATCTGGGCTGCATAGAAGGCGTCGTCCTCGCGGTAGACCAGACGGTGCAGCTTGGCCAGCACTTCCCGCTCCAGAAAGCTCAGCAAACGGGAGGACTCCATCTTCATCGGGTTCTGGTTGAGCATCACCAAGAGCCGGGAGAGCTCGGCGGTGAAGGCCGGCAGCGGTGCCGTCATGTGTCCCATGTAGCGGGGAGAGGTGAGGTGCGATGCCCCGGGTACCAGGGTGGTGAGCCGTGCCAGATAGTCCCGGGGAGAGATGCCGATGGCGGGCATGCACGACTGATCGAGCTGGTGGGTGAAGCTGCCCCGCTGATAGGGGGCCTGACTGTCGTCGGAATGATGGAAATGCTCCAGCAGGGCCGTCATGGCCTTGCCGAAATCAGGATCCGGTTGTGTAAACAGTTCAGTGAGCTTCATCGGGTTCTCCAGACCAGATTGTCGGGCAGACGCGGCCATCCGCATGGGCGGCGTCGGCGGCAGAGCATACACCAAAGGGGCGGGGGGCACAGCCATCTCTGGCCCTCCCTCTCTTCGCTCCTTTATTTTCAGCTAACACTTGTAGCCTGAAATGTCGGCCGCTAGAGTGGGCCGGTAATGGGTTGGAGGTAATGATGAATGTGACGGGGTACTCCCCACGGGAAGAGTGGGCGAATCGCCTCAGCCATGGGCTGGGGCTGCTGCTGGGCGGACTGGGACTGGTCTTGCTGCTGCACAAGGGGTGGGATCAGGGGCCCAGGGTACTGCTGAGCTACGGCGTCTACGGTGCCAGCCTGGTATTGCTCTATCTCGCCTCGACGCTCTACCACAGCGTGAGCTCGGTGGCGACCAGACGCTGGAGCAAGCTGTTCGATCACTGCGCCATCTATCTGCTGATCGCCGGCACTTATACCCCCTTCCTGCTGGTGGCGCTCGATACGCCGCTGGCGCAAGGACTGATGGTGGTGATCTGGGGGCTGGCCCTGGCGGGGGTCGTGTTCAAGCTGATCTTCATCAATCGCTTCAAGAAGGTGTCGCTATTTACCTATCTGATGCTGGGCTGGTTGTCGCTGGTGGTCATCTACCAGCTCTATCTGCATCTGGATGGTACCGGGCTCCTGCTGCTGGGGCTGGGTGGTCTCATCTACAGCCTGGGAGTGATCTTCTATGTGGCCAAGCGCATTCCCTACAACCACGCCATCTGGCACCTGTTTGTGCTGGGTGGCAGTCTGTGCCACTTCATGGCCATTTATGGCTATATCTGATGGCTAACCCTTAATTGGTATTTTTGTGCTCATGAAAGCCTGAATTCGTGCGGCACCCCACAGTTGCCCCCTTCGTTTGCTGACAAGCTAGTGCCAGTTCAGTTTGGAAAGGATGCAAACGATGAGTGAGATCGCGCTTTCCATCAGCATGCTGTCGCTGGTGGCAGTGCTGGGGCTCTGGCTGGGAAACTGGCGGGTCTATGGCGTGGGTTTGGGTATCGGCGGGGTGCTGTTCGGCGGCATCATAGTGGGCCACTTCGCCGGCTTGTCCGGCTTGAAGCTGGATGAGCAAACACTTCATTTTATTCAGGAATTCGGCCTGATCCTGTTCGTCTACACCATAGGCATCCAGGTCGGTCCCGGCTTCTTCTCCTCCTTGCGCAGTTCGGGCCTCAAGCTCAATGGCTTCGCGGCCCTGCTGGTTCTGCTCGGCTGCCTGGTGGCGGCAGCGTTGCACCAGCTGTTCGATGTACCGCTGCCGGTGATCCTCGGGGTCTTTTCCGGGGCCGTGACCAATACCCCGTCCCTGGGGGCTGGCCAGCAGATCCTGGCCGAGCTGGGGGCGGATCCTGGATCCACCGGCCTGATGGGGATGGGCTATGCGGTGGCCTACCCGTTCGGTATCTGCGGCATCCTGCTCACCATGTGGCTCATCCGTATGTTCTTCCACATCAAGATCGAGGAGGAGGCGGTCGCTTTCGAGCAGCAGGCAGGCAAGACCAAGGAGAGTCTGCAAACCATCAACATTGCCGTGCGCAATCCCAATATGCATGGCCTGATGCTCCGCGAGATCCCGAGTCTGGACGAGGCGGACGTCATCTGCTCCCGACTCAAGCGTGGCGACGAACTGATGGTGCCAAAGCCCGACTCGCGCATCGAACTTGGCGACCTGCTGCACCTGGTGGGGGAGCGCCATGCCCTGCACAAGGTGCTGCTGGTGCTTGGAGAGGAGGTAGACACCTCCCTCTCCACCCGCGGGACCGATCTGCGGGTCGAGCGGGTGGTGGTCACCAATGAGCAGGTGCTCGGCAAGCGGATCCGCGATCTCGACATCAAGCAGAAATACGATGTGGTCATCTCGCGCCTGAATCGGGCCGGCATCGAGCTGGTGCCGACCAGTCAGACCAGTCTGCAGTTCGGTGACATCCTGAACCTGGTGGGGCGGCTCGATGCCATCGAGGCGGTCACCAGCGTGGTGGGCAACGTGCAGCAGAAACTGCAACAGGTGCAGATGCTGCCCGTCTTCATCGGCATCGGGTTGGGGGTATTGCTCGGATCCATTCCCTTCTACCTGCCGGGATTCCCGGCGGCGCTCAAGCTGGGGCTGGCAGGGGGACCGCTGGTGGTGGCGCTCATCCTGTCTCGTATCGGCAGCATCGGCAAGCTCTACTGGTTCATGCCGCCGAGCGCCAACCTGGCGCTGCGGGAAATAGGCATAGTGCTCTTCCTGGCGGTGGTGGGGTTCAAGTCCGGGGCCGGTTTCATCGACACCCTGATCAACGGTGATGGCCCAGCCTGGATGCTCTACGGTATGGCGATTACCCTGATCCCGCTGCTGGTGGTCGGTGTGCTGGCGCGCCTCTACGGCAAGATGAACTATCTGACCCTGTGCGGCTTGCTGGCCGGCTCCATGACAGACCCTCCCGCGCTGGCCTTTGCCAACGCCATGCACCCGACCAGTGGCGCCAGTGCGCTCTCATACGCCACTGTCTACCCGCTGGTGATGTTCCTGCGGATCATCTCGCCACAGCTGTTGGCTATCATCCTCTGGGCGGGTGTATAGGGTTAATCTTGACGGGAGCATGTTTTGTCATGCTCCTGTCATTACTCTGTAATTTATTGATAATTTTGGTTTTTGCCATTCTCGCAACCTCGTTTTACACACTTCTGTCTGGCTGAACAGTTCAGCCTCAAATCGGTCTATCCTTTCGAATTTTCGAGCTGGTTATTTTTCCCCTCAGTCTGCAAAGTAGGCTGTGGCTTATTGCATTCAAATCAGGATTCAGGAGAGAACATGATTACCAATGCCGTTACCTTGGAACAGGGCGTAACCGTAACCCAACTCAAAGGACAAATTTATCTGGTTGCTGCTGATGGCAGCCGGAAGCTGTTGGCTGAAGGTGATGTGCTGCCGAAAGGGGCGGTGATCATGTCGCCGGATGGCGCCAGTTTCATGGGCGGCGGACAGTCGTTCAATGTGCAACCAGCCAGCGAGCAGAGTGAACCTGCCGAAGAGGGGGATGCTCCCCAGCTGGCGCAAAATGGCGCTGCTGGCACTCCTGATGATATCAATGCCCTGCAACAGGCGATCTTGGGTGGGGCTGACCCGACTCAGGCCTTTGAAGCCTCTGCCGCAGGCGGTGCACCTGCCGCCGGTGGTGGCGGTATTGGAGGCGTCGCCGGTGCCAGTGGCAACGGCGGTTTTGTTACCATCGACCGTACCGGTTCCGCAACCATTGCTGAAGCCACCTTCGATACCACCTACAACGCCAATGGCGAGCCACCGCTTGAAGCCGTTGGTGAAGATGATCCTCTTTTTACCTCCGCCAACCTTGTCTTGAGTGCAGATGTACAGGTGAATGAAGGTGGGTTTATCACCTTTACTGCGACATTAGATGAACCTGTTTTTGGTTCTGACTTGGTTATTCAGCTGTCAAATGGTGCAGTGATCACCATTCCCGTCGGCCAGAGTTCCGGTTCAGTCACTGTTGCTGCTCCAGCAGACAGCCCTTATGTCGACCCGTCAACGATCTCCGTTTCGATTACCGGTACTCAGGGTGGTGGTTTCAACCAGATTATCACTGGACCTTCAACGACTACCCAGATTAACGACACTGTCGACACCACCGCCGTGACCCTGGGTGCTCCGGCGCAGGTCAACGAAGGTGGGCAGATCACCTACAGTGCCAACGTCAACAACGCCCCGCAGAGTGACCTGGTGCTGACCCTGTCCAACGGCGCCAGCATCACCATCAAGGCGGGTGAGTTGAGCGGCAGTGTGACGGTCGATGCCCCGAGTGACGACGTTTACAAAGATGGCAGCAGCCTGACGGTGAGTATCACCGGCAGCAGCGGTGGCAACTATGAACAGCTGGACACCAGCAGCAAGGTGACCACCGAGGTGGCCGACACCGTGGACACCACTACCGTGACCCTGAGCTCGGCCACCAACGGCCAGATCGTGACCGAGGGCGGCAGCATTGTCTACACCGCCAGCGTCAGCAACCCGGTGACCGGCAGCCCGCTGACCGTGACCCTCTCCAACGGGGTGGTGATCACCATTCCGGTGGGGGCCAGCAGCGCTAACAGTGACCCTGTACCGGTTCGTGGAGATGACATTTATCAGCAAGGTGAAGAGTCACTGAGCGTCACTATCGACAAGACCAGTGGTGGCAATTACGAGAATGTGGTTAGCACTGGCACCATCACTAATACAGTGGTGGATGACCAGGATGCCCCGACCCTGACCCTGACCGGCGATGCCAATGTGGTCGAGGGGGGCAAGGCGAGCTACACCCTGACCATCAGCGACGCCCCGAAAACCG
>NZ_JBFOCN010000085.1:0-51562 GCF_040907815.1 Aeromonas sp. s6 | reverse complement strand
TCATCCAGGCGCGCCAAAAACTGGCTGACCAAGCCGTTCGACAGGTGTTCCAGCAGACCGCCACACTCTGGCATCAGCAGTGTCAGCACCCCACCTGGGCCGGCTTGCAGCTGCTGGCCGTGGACGGGGTGGTCTGGCGCACGCCCGATACTCCGGACAATGCCGGCGCCTTTGCCAAGTCGAAAACCGTCCAGGGGGAGACGCAATATCCCCAGGTCCGCATGTTGTGTCAGATGGAGCTGACCAGTCATCTGCTGACCCAGACAGTGATGGACTCCTGTGCGGTAAACGAGATGGTGTTGGCAGAGCAACTGATTGAAAAAACACCCGATAATAGCCTGACCCTGTTCGATAAGGGCTTCTACTCACTGGGGTTACTCCATGCCTGGCAACGCCAGGGCGTAGCGCGTCACTGGCTTATTCCGCTGAAAAAGGGGGCTCAATACGAGGTCATCCGCAAGCTGGGGCGGCAGGATGTGCTGGTACGCCTCAGTGCCAGTCCGCAGGCCAAGAAGAAGTGGAGCGAGTTGCCGGAGCAGTTCGAAGCCCGGCTGCTGACCCGGACGGTAAACGGCAAGGAGCGGCAGGTGCTGACCTCGCTCACCGACCCGCTGCGCTTCCCGGCCAGCGAGTTGATGGAGCTATACCAGAATCGCTGGGAAATCGAGCTGGGCTATCGGGAGATGAAACATAGCCTGCAACAGCACCGGCTGACGCTGCGCAGCAAGAAACCCGATGGAGTAAGGCAGGAGCTATGGGGCTTGGTATTGGCCTATAACCTACTGAGATATCAGATGGTTAGGATGGCGGCGAGCTTAAAGGGCTATACGGCCAGCCAGTTGAGCTTTCACATGGCATCGGTGTATCTGCTGCATGAACTCAGTTGCCTGCCGTTTGTGTCACCGGGCATGGTTCCAGGGCGTGTCGCTGAGTTGGACAAACAGGCAGAGCAGTTCAAGTTACCCGCCCGCCGAGAACGAAGTTACCCAAGGTGCATCAAAGCCAAACCACAGAAGTATGCGACGAGAAAACCTAGTAAAAACAATGCCAGTCAGGCTTAACTGACTGGCATTAGAGCCATCGGCTCCCCTTTTTATTCAGGCCAGGTCGCTATTTCTGCCGACCTGCGAAGACCACGACCACTTTGTCTTCTCCTTTCTCCCGCACGAAGCCGTAGGGGGCATCGGAAATCTTCTTGTGGCTGCCCGCCGCGATGGCAGGGTGGGCGGCACGGAACTGGCCGAGCCGTTGCCAGTGCTTGACCAGCTCCGCCTTCTCGCCACTCGCCAGCTCCTGCCAGTTCATGTCCGAGCGCACGCTCTGATCGAACACGCCGCCATCCTTGGCAAGCCCCCGGCCGGACTCGTCGCCATAGTAGATCTGGATGCCCCCCGGCAGCAGCATGAAGCTGTTGGCCACCCGCCGTTGCAGCGCCACGTCCTGGTAGTCGCCGAAGAAGAGCTTGGTGTCGTGGGAGCTGATGTAGCTCAGCACGTTGAACTCGGGATCCTGGTTGATGCGGCTGGCATAGCTCGCATAGGTGGGCTCTGCCCCCGCCATGCACTGGGCCTGGGGCAGGGCGAATTCACGCTGGTAGTCGAAGTTGATCAGGGAATCGAAGCCGTGCTGGTACCAGAAGTCCTTGGCGACCCCGTGATCCCACACCTCGCCCACCATGTAGAAGGGAAGGTCATCGAGGGCCTTGCCCGGGTTGGCGGCCTTCCACTCCTTGAGCGCGTCGGTGCCCGCCTGCTTGAGCCTGGCCCAGACCGCGGGCTCCAGGTGCTTGACGGTGTCGGCACGGAAGCCGTCGATGCCGAAGCGGCGCACCCAGTCGGTGTGCCAGGCAATGAGGTAATCGCTCACGGTGGCGTTGGGCAGGGCCTTGGCCCTGGTGTCTTTTTTGGCAGCGAGCAGCGGTGGCAGCCCCACCGATCTGGTGGATTCGGTCAGGAAGTCCGGCAGTCCCGCCACCGAGCCGGTGACGTCGTCGGTGCCGGGTTGCGGGTAGCCGGGCAGGCCGGCCCGCACCCAGTCAGGGCCCCACCACTTGTCCCAGTGGGATGACTGGTAGTCGATGAACTGGTTGTAGCCATGCCAGTTGAGGCCGCCGCTCGGGCGCCATTCGTTCCAGCGACTCGGCAGTTTGCCGGTGTTCTGGGTGAGATCGGTGAGCCCCAGATCCTGCAAGTCGGCGAGGGTGGCGTAGCCTGCGTGGTTCATCACCACGTCGAGGATGATCCGCATGCCGCGCTTGTGGGCCTCGTCCACCAGGGTTTTCAGGCTCTCTTCGTCGCCGTAGTTGGGATCTATCTTGGTGAAGTCGAGCGCCCAGTAGCCGTGGTAGGCGTAGAAGGGGAAGTTCCCCTGTTCGCCACCGCCGATGAAGCCGTGGACCTGTTCCACCATGGGGGTGATCCAGATGGCGTTGATGCCGAGTTGCTTGATGTAGTCGAGCTTCTCGGTCAGCCCCTTGAAGTCACCGCCATGCCAGGTGGCCACTTCGTCCTGACCATCCTTCTGACGACCGAAGCTGTGATCATTGGCGGGATCGCCGTTGTGGAAGCGGTCGGTCAGCAGAAAATAGACGCTCGCCTGATCCCAGCTAAAGGGAGCAGGCTTGGCGGCCTTGACCGGCTCGAGCAGCAGCAGGCCGCCGCTCTCCTTGCTCGGTGTCAGGGTGATCTTGCCGCCCTTGACCACGGCTTCCTGTCCCGAGTAGGCATCCCGCAACCGGGTGCCGTCGGGCCAGACTCCCTTGAGTGATGTCGTGACCGGGCCGCCATCCCAGCTGATGCAGGGCTCTTCCGGAGGCTGGCGTTTGAACTCGCTCTTTTTGGTTGCCCGCAACACCTTGAGGCTGGGGGTATCGGGGTTGAAGGTGAACTCGTAGTCCCCCGCCAGCATCACCCTCAGATGGAAGTCTGTCCCCTTGTTGCACTTGTCCATGGGCTGGGCGGTGCCGAAGGGAAGGGGCTTGGCCTCGGTTGGCCCGAAGCTGGTGCCGCAGCTGTTGCCCGCATCGCTGATGCGGATCTGGTGGCTCCCCTTGTCCAGTCTGTGGGTCAGGGTGACGGTGCCCTTGTCCAGCGTCAGCGCCTCGGCCACCGGTTTGCCATCCACATGGAGATAGACCTCGGGGGCGGCCATCGCCTGACCGATGAACAGCGGTGTGGCGAGCACGGCCAGCCACAGGGGTGATGGGCGAAGAGCGGGGCGCGAAGAGAGACGCATAAGCCATTCCTTGAGCAGAGTGTGAGGAGCAGGGTCCGTTGAGGCACTCATTCTAGGGCGCGCTGGGGCAGGCTTGGACCGGTAAAATACCGATTTGTGACGTCAGTTCAAATGGTTACGTTTTCAAGAATGGAAAAGTGTGAACCGGGTGTCGCGGCCATGAAAAAGCCGGTCAGTTGACCGGCTTGTAGGCATTCGGGGTGGCGTCACACGGTGAAGAACTTGAAGTTGACGAAGGCCACCGCGATGAAGGAGGCAACCATGCCGCTGATGCAGAGCACCGCAGGGCGGATGGCAGGCCAGCGATGGGCCAGCAGCACGATGGCCAGCAGAGTCGGATAGAGGCCGAACATGTAGCGGGGCATGGCGTTGAGACCGGTCATCAGGGGGATGGTGCAGCAGATGAACATCAGGGTCGCTTCGGCCCAGCGTTTCTGGCTGAACAGGTAGCCATTCAGGCACCAGCCGAAGATCACCATGATGGAGAGATAGGCCTTGCGCCCCCCCAGCTCGAAGCCGCTCAGCCACCAGTCCAGGGGGCTGTCCATATAGCGGCCCCAGGCCACCTGTATGTGCTTGAAGGCCAGGGCATCCCCGGTGAGGTGATAGAGATAGACCATGTAGGAGAAGAGGCCGAGGGGAATGAGCCAGAGGGTGAACACCACCTTGAAGGCGCGCTCGGTGAAGCGGAAGAACTCGCGCCAGCCGTAGGCCTGCAGGGCCAGGATCAGCACCGGGAACACCATCATCACCCCCAGGTTGCGGGTGGCGGAGATGAAGATGCCGAGGAAGGCGACCATGAGCCACTGTTCGCGGTAGGCGAACAGGAACATTCCCAGCATCAAGGCCATGAACATGGGCTCGGTATAGCCGGAGACGAAATAGGCGGAGAAGGGGGAGAAGGCCAGCAGCCAGACCCCGAAGCGGGCGGTGTCGTCCCCCAGCTTGAGCTGGCGCAGCACCAGCAGCATCAGGGGCAGGCTGATGAAGAAGGCGATGTTGGCTACCAGCATCAGGCCGATGAGGCTCTCCATGTCAAACAGGCTGGAGAGACCGCCGGCCAGCATGGGATAGAGTGGCATGAAGGCCCAGTTCGCCGCATTGCCCTTGCTCAACCAGCGTGGATAGAGGTCGTAACCATTCTCGATGATGCGCTGGAACCAGACGCAGTCGAACTGGCAGTAGGCCTGCAGCGGCCCGATGTCGGTGGCGCCATAGAGCTGGACGCCGAAATAGCCCATGCCATAGAGCGCCACCCGGCTCAGCACAAAGGCGGCGACAATCATCAGCCAGTCGCGGCCGCTGATGCGCAGTGACGGGCGATAGGGGAGTGCAGCCCCGGTTGACGGGGCGGTATTGGTCATATCATTCATCAGGCAAAAACCCAGATACGGGAGAGAACGTAGGTGAGCACGGTGACGGTCAGGGTGGCGATCACCACCGGCAACAGGCCGGAGAGACCGGCAAACAGCAAACCGCTCAGGATGAGGTTACGCACCGCCAGAGAGAAGAGGGCAACCAGCAGGAACTTGCTGGCGGCACCTTGTTTCTGAAAGGTGATGTAGCGATGGCCGAAGAACGAGAACCAGAACGCCACGGCAAAGGCCAGGGTCGTGACCAGGTGCTCGGAGATGGCCGGCCAGGTATGAAACAGGGCGATGGAGGTACCCAGATCGACGAGGGTGGCCCCCCCGCCGACAAAACCGAAGCGAACCAGCCGCCAGAATTCCTCGCGGGAGATCATTGAGACGCCTGCTCCTGCTGATCATCAGCGGCTTTCGCGGCGGCCTTCTTGCCAGCGCTCTTCTTGCTGGTGGTGGGCACTTCCTGCTTCTGCTCTTCATCCTGCTTGGCGTACTGGCCGTAGACCCCTTCGATGAGGTAGACGGGGCGCTGTTTCACCTCGACGAACATGCGGCCGATGTACTCGCCGATGATGCCCAGCGACAGCAGCTGGATGCCGCCGAGGAACAGCATAACCGACATCAGGGAGGCGTAACCGGGCACGTCGATGCCGAAGAAGAGCACCTGGGTGATGATCTTGAGGATATAGAGGAAGGCGATGAAGGAGACACCGACCCCGATGTAGCTCCACACCCGCAGCGGCCAGCTGGAGAAGCTCATCAGGCCGTCAAGGGCGAAGTTCCACAGCTTCCAGTAGTTGAACTTGGTTTCGCCGGCATGGCGGGCCGGGCGCTCGTAGGGGACGCCGACGGCGCGAAAACCGGCCCAGGCGAACAGCCCCTTCATGAAGCGGTTGCGCTCCGGCAACTGCTTGATGGCCTCGACCACCTTGCGATCGATGAGGCGGAAGTCACCGGCGTTCTCCGGCAGCTTGGTGCTGGTGGAGAGGGCGTTGAAGAAGCGGTAGAAGCCACCGGCGGTCAGGCGTTTCATCGGGGTATCGGCGCTGCGATCCACCCGGATGCCGTAGACGGTGTCATAGTCGCCGGTCTGCCACAGCTTGACGAACTCCAGAATGAGAGAGGGGGGATCCTGCAGGTCCACGTCCATGGGGACGATGGCGTCGCCCTTGGCCTGGTGCAGGCCGGCGGTCATGGCCGCTTCCTTGCCGAAGTTGCGGGCCAGGTTGACCAGGGTCACACGGGGATCCCGGGCGATGGCCTGCTCGACCACCTCACGGGTGCGGTCACGGCTGCCATCGTTGACGAACACGATTTCAAGCTGGTCTTTGAGCGGGGCCAGTTCGGTATCTATCGCGCTGATGAAGGCGTCTATGCTCTCTTCCTCGTTGTAAACGGGAACGACCAGAGAGAGTCGAAAATCGGCACGGGACATGGGAACTTCCTTATTGAAAGAATTATTTTACGGAACAGATGCTTGGGGCATTCCGCTTCACTGAGCCACGGTCAGTCGCACGGACTGGACGTTGAGCGGTGTCGGGGCGGAGAGCGCCAGGAAGTTGGGACGCTTGGGATCGGCGGTCAGGGAGTCGCCCGGCAGGCTGAGGCGGATCTCGTTGATGCCCGCCTTGGCCAGCTTGACCGTGGTGGTGAAATCATGACCCAGCGCCACCTTGAGCAGGGCACCAGCCTGGGGGCTGTTGATCCTGGCCTGGATGGTGAGCTGCTCCGGCTGGGCTTGCTGCTTGGGCAGCACGAAATAGAGACCGCCCTGACCGCTCAGCTCGGTGCCTTGCTCGCTGGGCTTCTTGGCCCAGCCTTCGCTTGAGAGGAAGCGGCTCGGCTTGGTCAGGTTGAGTTCGTTGCCGGGCTGGTAGGTCATGCTGGAGTTGTGCTCCCAGAAACGGGTCTTGCCTTCCAGGTAATAGAGCTTGTAAGCCAGGCTCACGTTGGGGTGAGCGGCCAGATAGAGGGTATAAAGGTAGAAACCGCTCAGTGCCAGGATGGCAGCCAGAAAACCGAACTTTTTGTAGGTCATATTACTCACTCGACGCCCGACAGATTGATAGGCAGATTTCGCGCATATGCTAATCCAATTGCAAAAAAAGCATAGTGGATCACAAAAATATATTTGCTCACATATTAACCCTCAATCACCCTGCTTACAAAGGGGCTTTGGGGTCGTTTGCTTCCTCTTCTTGATTGTGGCTTTTTCGGCGCCAACCTGTCTGCCGCCACCTGGGGCGCATCAGGCAAACGGCTGATATTGTGCTTTGTTGTGGCAGGATCTGTCGCCATTTCACCCGGGCAGAATTAAGATGGCCTGTCCCGTCGTCAAGGATGACCCATGAGACTCTTCTCTCTGTGTGTGCTCTGCTGTCTGCCCCTCCAACCGTTGTGGGCGCAATCGTTCTGCTCCTCCCCCCTTCGCGTCGGTTTCGATGACTGGCCCCCATACCACTATTACCAGCAAGAGGGCGCACGTCGGGAACTGCGTGGATTTGCGGTCGACTACCTCAATGCCGTGTCGAATCGGCTGGGGTGTCGTCTGGTCTATGTGGAGCGTCCCTGGAAGCGGGGGTTGCACGATCTTGAGCGGGGTCGGCTGGACATCGTGATGGAGGCGTATTTTGCCGATGAGAGGGCGCGTTATGCCTGGTTCTCCATCCCCTACAACCCGGGCCGGACATCGCTCTGGGTACGCAAATCCGGTACCGGTGAGGAGTCGGATCTGGCGAGCTGGCTGGCCCACGGGCATCGCCTCGGTGTGACCAGGGACTACTATTACGGCCCGGAAATCACCAAGGTTCTGCAGCGATACCGCAACCAGGTGAGCGAGGTCAACGATGTGCAAAACTATCGCAAGCTGCTGCTTGGGCGGATAGACGGTTTTCTCGGGGATAGTCTGGCCACGCCCTGGGGTCTGAAGAGAGAGGGGCTGTCGGATGCGGTCGTCCCCCACACCATGGCGATCCATGAGACGCCCACCTTTTTCATGTTGAGCAAGAAGACCCTGTCCGGGGAATTCGTGGAGCGGTTCAACGAGGCGATAGTGGCCGTCGGTGACAGCGGGGAGCAGGAACTCATCTGGCGTCGTTACACCTCCGTCCGCTAGCAAAGTCGCCAGCATTCACGCATCATGGGGACCTGACCGTCGCGCCTGACAGGCCGAAATGAACCGATTTGAGGCAAGCGTGGTAAGAAGCATGGGTAAGAAGTATTGGTTGGCATTGGCGAATCTCATCTGGCTGGGCTGCTGGCCGGCCAGTATGGTTCATGCCAGCACGGAACAGACGGTAGTGGCCAGTCCCAGCATTCAGCATGACTGGTATCAGAACGAGGTGGCCGAGCAGGCTCGTCATGAGCTTGAACAGCAGTTGCAGGAAGCGGTGCTGGCCCAGTTGCATCCGGATTTCTACCGCCTCTGGCAGCAGTTGCAAAAGACCCCGGCGGATCGACGCGGTGCCCTCTACGATGAGGCCTTTGGCAAGCTGGCCCGGTTCCAGCAGGCCTGGCGAGGGATGGATCTGGTCGCGCGCGAACAGATGCAGACCCTCAAGCTGGATCTGAACCGCCCCCTGGCCCATGCCCCCCAGGGAGACAATCTGCTGGAGCAGGTCAGGCAACTCAGGCCACAGGTGGCGGAATACGACGCCGTGCGCGAAGAAGTGCGCAAGCTGCTGGCCATGCCCATGGCCAAGCACTGGCCCACCCTCTCCATGTCGACCCTGCGGGCCGGGGAGAGCTCGACCGAGCTCGGCCAGATCCGCTCCATCCTGAACGAACTGGGGGACAGTGCCCCAACTCACCAGGACAGCCTCTACGATCCCGAGACCGAACAGGCCATCAAGCAGTTCCAGCGCCGCCACGGCCTGACGGCCGACGGCATCATCGGCCGTCAGACCCGCAGCTGGCTCAATACCGGCCCCGAGGTGCGCGCCAGCCTGCTGGTACGCAACCTGTGGCGCCGTGATCTGGTGGATCACCTTGCCGGTCGCTATGTGTTGGTCAACATTCCGGACTACCGCCTGAGCGTGGTGGAGTCTGGCAGCGAGGTCTTCACCAGTCGGGTCATCGTCGGCAAGGAGCAGCGGGCCACCCCCATCCTCGCCAGCGAGATCCGCTCCATCGTGCTGAACCCGGCCTGGCACGTGCCGCGCTCCATCCTGAGCAAGGACATTCTGCCCAAGCTCGGGCGCGATCCTGCCTACCTGGATCGCGAACAGTTCGAGGTGATCGACGGCGAGGGCAATCCGGTGCAGTTCAGCGAAGATGGCTGGCACCATGCGCTGGCCTCCGGTTTCCCTTACCGGTTGCGGCAAAAGCCGGGGGATCACAATGCCCTGGGTCGCTACAAGTTCTATCTGCCCAACAACGATGCCATCTATCTCCATTCCACCCCGCGCAAGGCGCTGTTCGAGCAGGGGGCCCGTGCCTTCAGCTCGGGTTGCATCCGGGTGGAACACGCCGACGATCTGGCAGAGCTGCTGCTGGCGGACTCCCGCTATCAGCCGGACAAGGTGGCCAGTATCCTGAAAGAGACCCAGACCAAGTGGCTGCCCCTGAGCAACCCTATCCCGGTGTTTACCGTCTACTGGAGCAGCTGGATTGATGAAGAGGGACGTCAGCAACTGCGCAACGATATCTACGGATTCGACAGAGTCAGCTATCAAAGCCGCTTGCTGTGATCCTCGCCACAGAGTGAAAAGCCCGGCCCGTGCCGGGCTTTTTCATGGGTGAATGGGGTTTGACAGCGCTTTTTCTGGCAGGTAGTTTCGGCCCTTGTATCAAATTCATTCACCTGTGTGACTTCACCATGAGATGGACGGACAACGGATGCTGGGACAAGGGATAAGCCGACGCCGTCTGCTGCTGGGGGCGGGTTGCCTGATGGGGACCAGCCTGCTGTCGTTCCCTGCGCTGGCGAGCCGCAGCACTTCGGGACGGGAACTGAGTTTCTTCAACCTCAATACCGGCGAGCGGGTACGCGCCAGTTATTGGGAAGATGGCCATTATCTGAGCGACGGGCTGGCGGAGCTCAACCATATTTTCCGTGACTACCGTCGCAACGAAGTGTTCAACATCGACAGAAAGCTGTTCGATCAGCTCTTTCTGCTGCAACACAAGCTGGGACGCCACGGCGAAATCCAGCTCATCTCGGGTTATCGCTCCCCGGCCACCAATCAGCAGAAGCGGCGCAAGAGTCGCGGCGTCGCCAAGCACAGCTACCACACCCTGGGGCAGGCGGTTGACGTGCGCATCCCCGGCGTGCAGCTGGCGCACCTGCGCAAGGCCGCCCTGAACCTCAAGGTGGGCGGTGTGGGTTATTACCCTTCCGACAACTTCGTGCACCTGGACACAGGCCCCGTTCGCAGCTGGTGAGTCGGGATTTCCTCAAGGGTTGAGTGCCGATTGTGTCTTTTTGCCGCTGGCATTGAGGGGAACCAAGCTGCTAGGCTCTGGACTCCAGCCAGAGGAGAGAAAGATGAAGCAGATTGTGATCGGGGGGCTCATCGCCCTGTTGTTGACTGGTTGCAGCAAGCTCAACCGCGAGAGCTACGACAAGCTGAAAGTCGGGATGAGCTATGCCGAAGCGAGTGCCATCCTCGGCAAGGCCGAGCGTTGCGACGATGCTCTCGGCACCACGAGCTGTGTCTGGGGAGGGGAAGGCAAGAATATCAAGGTGCGTTTCATCGCCGACAAGGCGACCTTCTTCAGCTCGGAAGGGATCAACTGACCCTTTCCTCTCTTGCCGATGCCCAACAAAAAAGCGCCGTATGGCGCTTTTTTGTTGCTCGTTATCCGTGCAATATGGCCAGGAACTGGCGCGATCAATGGGTGGCGTACTGATAGTTGAAGGTGGGCAGTCCCCACTTGAAGCGTACCGCCAGGAGCCGCAGCACGAAGCCGATGCCGATGGCACCGAAAGCGGCCCAGTCGTTGGGCAGCCCATGGTGCAGCGCAAAGCAGTAGAGCGCGGCGGTGATCAGCGAGACGGCGGCATAGAGCTCGCGCTTGAACACCAGCGGGATACGCTGGCACAGCAAGTCCCGCAGCACCCCCCCGAACACGCCGGTCACCACGGCCATGATGCAGGCGATGCCGGCCCCGTGGCCCATCTCGAGCGCCCGGGCAGCCCCGAAGATGGAGAAGACCACGAGCCCCAGGGCATCGAGCGCCAGGAACAGCTTGCCAAGGTAGCGCATCAGCGGGGCCGAGATGACCCCGGCCATGGCGGCGCCCGCCACCAGCAGCACGTATTCGGGGTGCTCGACCCAGAGCAGGGGATAGTGGCCCAGCAGCACATCCCGAATGGTACCGCCACCGATGGCCGTCGCCGAGGCGATGATCACGACGCCAAACAGATCCATCCGTCGCCGACCCGCTGCCAGCGCGCCAGTCATCCCTTCGGCCACCAGGCCGAGCAAGAAGAGTGCATGTAACATGAGATATCCCAGGGTGCGAGAAAGGCTCGCATCCTAACAACCCTGCGCTGGGGCGACAAGCTATCTTGGTTATGCATTAGATTAAGTAATGAAAAGGGGGCTTTCGCCCCCTCTTTTGATCATGATGACGCGGTTCAGCGTCCAAGTTGCTCGCTGCGGTATTGGTCCACCCACATGGCGGTGGCGCCACAGATGGCCACCGGCATCACGAAGAGATTCACCACCGGGATGGCGGAGAAGAGGGTCACCAGGGCGCCGAAGCTCAGGCACTTTCCACGACGCTGCTTGAGGGCGTCGCGCATGGTGATGAAGCCGATCTTGTGGTTGTCGAACGGATAATCGACATACTGGATCGCCATCATCCAGGCGCTGAGCAGGAACCAGAGCACGGGTGCCAGGGTCTGGCCCACTACCGGGATCAGGAAGAGGATCAGGCAGCCGATGGCCTTGGGCAGATAGTATTTCAGCTTGGTCCATTCGCGGCCGAAGGTACGGGGCACATCTTTCACCACATCCAGCATGCCGGTGTCATTCATGGCTTCACCGGTGAGGATCTGTTCCACCTTCTCTGCCAGCAGGCCGTTGAAAGGGGCAGCTATCCAGTTGGCCACCGAGCTGAAGATGAAGGAGAAGACCACCAGTATGGTGATGAGGGCGATGGGCCAGAGCAGGTAATCAAGCCAGGAGAGCCAGCTCGGGATCTGCTGGTGCAGCCAGGCGAACAGGCCGTCCAGTTGTAGCAACAGGGCGTAGAAGGCACCGGCAAAAAGCACGAAGTTGACCAGCAGGGGGATCAGCACGAAGGTGCGGATGCCGGGCTGGCGGATGAGCGAGAAGCCGCGCAGGAAGTAGTCTGCACCGCTGACCGAATCTTTGACCATGTGGGGTGATTGGCTCATGTGAGCTCCATCAGTGAATGGGGAAAGTGCCAGCATATTACAAACAAGCCTTTGATTTGGTAAAGTCGCCTGCCCGCCTCCTCTTTATTTCGTTACCCACATAGGCCGCCATGCGTCTGAAATTGATCAAACTCGCCGGTTTCAAGTCGTTTGTCGAGCCGACCCGCATCGAACTCAACGCCGACATGACCGCCGTGGTGGGCCCCAACGGCTGCGGCAAATCCAACGTCATCGACGCCGTGCGCTGGGTGCTGGGGGAGAGCTCCGCCCGCCATCTGCGCGGCGAGAACATGACCGACGTCATCTTCAACGGCTCCATCAACCGCAGCGCCCATGGCCGCGCCTCGGTGGAGCTGGTGTTCGACAATCCCCACAACCGGGTACCCGGCGAGTTCGGCCGCTTTACCGAGATCTCGGTGCGCCGCGAAGTGCTGCGCGACGGCTCCAACCACTACCAGATCAACGGCCAGAAGTGCCGCCGCAAGGACGTGACCGACCTCTTCCTCGGCACTGGCCTTGGGCCCCGCAGTTACGCCATCATCGAACAGGGCACCGTCAGCCGGCTGGTGGAGTCCCGCCCCGCCGATCTCAAGCTGTTCATGGAAGAGGCCGCCGGGGTCTCCCGCTACAAGGAGCGGCGCCGGGAGACCGAGCAGCGCATCCGCCATACCCAGGAGAACCTGGAGCGCCTCGGCGACATCCGCGGCGAACTGGGCTCGCGCCTCGAGCATCTCAAGGCCCAGGCCGAGACCGCCGAGCGCTACAAGCAGCTCAAGAGTCGATCACGTGCCGCTCGTGCGGAGCTGATCGGCTCGGAACTGTGGGCGCTGGAAACGCGACTCGGCGAAGCCAAGACCGAACTGGCCCAGACCGAGCAGGCGCTGGCGGCACTCGATGCCAAGCGCACTGCAGACGAGGGGCGTCACGTCACCCTGTCGGTGGCCCGCCAGGAGGCGCAGGCCGAGCAGGCGAGCCGCCAGCAACAGATTTTCCTCGGCGGGCAAGCCATCGCCCGCCTCGAGCAGCAGCAACTGCACCAGAACGAACTCGGTCGCGACTGGCAGGCGAGGCGGCAGTCCCTCGGCGAGCGTATCGACGGTCTCAAGGCCCAGCTGGCCGGCCAGCTGGAGCAACTGGGCGACAGCACGTTGCAGGGGGAGGTGGCGTCGGCGCGCCTCGAGCAGTGTGAGCAGTTACTTACCGACCAGCAGAGCGTGCGGGCGGCAGCGGGCGATCGGCTCGAGCAGGCGCGCCAGCGTCAGCAGCAGTGGCAGCAGCAGCTGGGCCAGTTGCAGGGGCGGCTCAACCAGACCCGCGCCGAGGTGAATGGCCTGCAGGAGCTGCAGGCCAAGACCCGGCTTGCCCGCCTCAAGCTGGAAGACGAACAGGCCGGGCCCCTTGGCGGGGAGGGGGAGAACCTGCAACCGGCCCTCGATGCCCTGGCGGCGGAACTCTCGCTCTCCCGCGCCCGCCATGAGGAAGCCGATGCGGCGTGGCAGGCCGGTGTGTCGCGCCATGAAGCACTCAAGGCAGAGCAGGGTCGCCAGCAGGGCCTGCTGCGCGAGCTGGAGGCGCGCCTCGCCACCCTGGATCAGATCCTGGGGGAGCAGATGGCGGGTGAGACCCTGGCTGATCGGTTGCAGGTTCCCCCCGAGTGGGCCCGGGGGCTGGACAAGGTGCTCGGCCGCTGGCTCACCGCAATCCCGGCGGACGAGTGCAACCTGGCGCAACCTGGACTCTGGATTGGCCCGGCCCAGCCAGCCAGGGCCGGTACCCTGGCGGCGCAACTGGGGGGCGAGCACATTCCGGCTTTCCTCAATGCCATCTGGCTGGCAGAGAGCAGGGAGGCGGCGCTGTCCCGCCTGCACAGCCTCTCTGCCGGTGAGTCGCTGCTCACTCCCGCCGGCGACTGGTTCGGCCCCAACTGGGCGGATCTGGGGGAGGGCATGGCCCTGGGTACGCTGGCGCTGCTCGGTGAGCGTGAGCGGCTGCACACCGAGCTGGCCGCGGGTCGGGAGGCGCTGCACAGACTCGACGAGCAGCTTGTCGCCGCCGATGCAGCGCGGGCCCAGCAGCATGGAGCGCATGAGCTGGCTCAGCGCACCCTGCGCGAGCAGGAGCTGCGGTGGCAACAACTGCGCGAAGCCTGGAGTCTGCGCGAGGGGCAGCGCCAGGAGCGCTTGCAGCGCCTGGGCCAGCTGGGGGAAGAGCTGGCCCGGCTCGATAAGGAGCAGGCTGAGGAGGCGCAGCGGCTGGCGTCGGCCGGGGAGCGGCTTGAGCAGGATGAAGCGGCCCTTGGCGAGCAGCAGGAGCAGGGGGAGGTACTCGCCGAGGCGCTGCTGCTCGCCCAGGAGCAGGTAAGCGGGGCGGAGCGGGCGCTGGAAGAGGCGCGCCTTCGCCGGGAGCAGCAGCAGGCGGCCTGCCAGCGGTTGCAACTGGAGCAGCAGAACCAGCGCCAGCTCATCACGCTGCGCGAGCAGGAGCTGGCCCGTCTCGGCCTGGAGCTGGCGGAACTCAAGGAGCCAGGGGCCGCTCCGAGTCAGGATCTGTCGCCCCTGCTGGTCGAACAGCGCAATCTTGAGGCGCAGCAACTGGCCTGTCACCAGCGGCTCGCGGAGCTGGATCGTCAGCTGACCGAGCTGGAGCAGGCCAGAAGCGCCGATCACAAGCAGCTGGTGAAAATTCAAGAGAAGCTGGCGACTCTGCGGCTCGAGCGCGAGCGCAACCTGACGCGCAGGCAGGGACTGCACGAGCAGTTCGAAGAGCTGGGCGTGCGCCTGGTGGACCTCGATCAGGCGGTGCTGATTGCCGCTGATCGCGGCAAGCTGCGCCAGGAGATCCAGACGCTGGAGGCGCAGGTGGAGGCGCTTGGCGCCATCAACCTGGCGGCACTGGAAGAGTATGAGGAGGCGAAAACCCGTTCAAGCTACCTGGAAAATCAGTGCCAGGATCTGGAGCAGGCCCTCGATACCTTGAGCCAAGCCATTAAAAGAATTGATAAAGAAACACAAATACGCTTCCGCGACACTTTCGATAAGGTCAATGAAGATTTAAAATCCCTGTTCCCAAAAGTGTTCGGGGGGGGCAGTGCCTGGCTTGAGCTGACCTCGGATGATCTTTTGGAGGCCGGAGTGAGCATCATGGCAAGACCTCCGGGCAAGAAGAATGCTACCATTGCCCTGCTTTCCGGGGGGGAGAAGGCGCTAACCGCCCTTGCGCTGGTTTTCGCCATCTTCAGACTCAATCCAGCACCATTTTGTCTGCTGGATGAGGTGGATGCACCGCTCGATGAAGTGAACGTCGGTCGCTTCTGTTCTCTTGTCAAAGAGATGTCGAGCACAGTACAGTTCGTTTACATCAGTCATAATAAGGTCTCCATGGAGATGGCCGAGCAGCTGGTTGGCGTCACGATGCAAGAGCCCGGGGTTTCGCGCATAGTGTCGGTCGATATCGGTGAAGCCGTCGCTTTGGCTGAGCAAAACTAGAAAGAGAAGCAGCTAATGCAGGAATTGCGTTACATCTTGGTTGCCCTGGGCGGTATTGCCATCGCGGCATTGCTCATTCACGGGTTGTGGAGCAACAGAAAGAATCGTCAGGCACCGATCAAGGAGAAACCCCTGGGTCGGATGGAGTCCAAGTCCCGTGAGCGTGACAACGACGCCTTCGACAGCGATGGCATCGGTCAGGTGCGTGTGGTGAGCGGTGGCCGTCGTGCCGAGCCCAAACTGCGCAGCGACGAGGCCCGTCAGCCCGAACCCCGCCGTGTCGCCCCCGTTCCCGCCTTCGATGATGAAGATGACGACGCCGATCTGCCGCCTCCCGTGGTGCGCAAGCCTGCCGCTCGCCCTGTCCCCCCTCAGCCTGTGTATGAGGAAGAAGAGGACTATGACGAGCCGGTTGCCGCCCCTGTTGAAGAGGCCCCTGCCGCGCCGGTGCGCAAACCTGCACAGGTGATCCGCCGTACGCCGGTACACCGTTCCCGTCCGCAGCGCGAGCCCATGATGCAGCCGCTGGACGAAGAGCCGCTGGTGGAGCCGGCCTATGCCCAGGCGCCGACCTTCGGTGCACGCGAGCCGGTACCGGTTGCCCAGCAGGCTCCCCGCTACGCCCAGCCGGCTTATGAAGAGCCCGCTTACGATGACGAGCCAGCCTATGAAGAGCCGGTTCACGCAGCCGAGCCAGAACCCGCTCCGGCCCCGGTCGAGAAGATCTGGCAGGATGTCTATGTCATCAACCTGATGGCCCGTCCCGGCCACGATCTGCAAGGTGCGACTCTGCTCTCTTCCCTGCTGGCGCTGGGCTTCAAGTTTGGCGAGATGGACATCTTCCACCGTCACGAAGATCTGGGCGGCAAGGGGGAAGTGCTCTTCTCCATGATCAACATGGTCAAGCCGGGTACCTTCAACCCCTATCGCATGGAGCAGTTCAGCACCCCGGGTGTGTCCCTCTTCATGCAACTGCCCCTTCGCAGCAATGCCGCCTTCGCCTTCGAGCACATGTTGCAGGCTGCGGATCAGCTGGCGAGCGATCTCGATGCCATGCTGACCGACGCCTCGCGCAGTCCCCTCAGCGACGACGACATCGCCCGTTATCGCCACGAGCTGGCCGCCTACGAGGCCAGCCGCGACTGATGCGCCATGGGGCTTGAACAATGAAAAGTGCGGTACCCCGGTGCCGCATTTTTGTTTCTGCCCCAGACTGAATGTTCCATCACACTTCGAGACTTTTTCATGAGCGATATCCTCTCCCGCCACCGTCAACTGTGTGAGCTGCTGACCGAGTACGGCCATCAGTACTATGTGCTGGACAACCCCACGGTGCCGGACGCCGAATACGATCGTCTGATGCGCGAGCTGATTGCGCTGGAGGCCGAGCATCCCGAGCTGAAAACCCCGGCCTCGCCGAGCGTGCGGGTGGGAGGCCAGCCGCTGACCGCCTTCAAGCAGGTACGCCACGAGATCCCCATGCTGAGTCTGGACAACGTCTTCAGCAGCGAGGAGTTGCAGGCGTTCGAGCAACGCATGAGTGATCGCCTCAAGCGGGAGGTGACTTTCACCTTCTGTTGCGAACCCAAGCTCGACGGTCTGGCGGTGAGCCTGCTCTACGTGGATGGCCAGCTGGTACAGGCCGCCACTCGCGGGGACGGCACCACGGGGGAGGAGATCACGGAGAACGTGCGCACCATCAAGGCCATTCCCCTGACCCTGCGCGGCCAGGGGTGGCCGGCGCGGCTGGAGGTGCGTGGGGAGGTCTTCATGCCCAAGGCTGGGTTCGAGGCGATGAACCGCGATGCGCTGGCGGCGGGGGAGAAGGTGTTCGTCAACCCGCGCAACGC
Source organism: Aeromonas sp. s6 (assembly GCF_040907815.1). NCBI lineage: Bacteria > Pseudomonadati > Pseudomonadota > Gammaproteobacteria > Aeromonadales > Aeromonadaceae > Aeromonas > Aeromonas sp. s6. Next base: position 34,284 of record NZ_JBFOCN010000085.1, on the reverse strand, counting down.
CGCTGCCGGCAGCCTGCGCCAGCTCGATTCACGCATCACCGCCAGCCGCCCCCTCAGCTTCTATGCCTACGGCGTGGGAGTCGGTGGCGACGAGCTGGGGGATTCCCACTTCGGTCGCCTCAATCAGCTCAAGGCCTGGGGTCTGCCGCTCAGCCCGGAAGTGAAGCTCAAAGAGGGTGCCGCCGGCTGCCAGGCGTTTCACGATGATATCCTGGCGCGCCGCGGGGATCTCCCCTACGAGATCGACGGCGTGGTCTACAAGGTGGATGACATAGCACTGCAACAGGAGCTCGGTTTCGTTGCCCGCGCGCCGCGCTGGGCCACTGCCCACAAGTTCCCGGCAGAAGAGGAGATGACGGCGCTTGAGAACGTCGAGTTCCAGGTGGGCCGCACCGGTGCCATCACCCCGGTAGCCAAGCTCAAGCCGGTGTTTGTCGGCGGCGTCACCGTTTCCAACGCTACCCTGCACAATGCGGACGAGATCGCGCGCCTTGGCGTCATGATCGGCGACACCGTGATCGTGCGCCGGGCCGGGGACGTGATCCCCCAGGTCGTGGCTGTGGTGGAGGCGCAGCGCCCGGCGGATGCCCGCGCGATCCTCTTCCCGACCGAGTGCCCGGTGTGCGGCTCGGCGGTGGAGCGGCTGGAAGGGGAGGCCGTGGCCCGCTGCTCCGGCGGTCTCTTCTGCGAGGCCCAGCGGGCGGCCGCCATCAAGCACTTCGCGGCGCGTCGCGCCATGGATGTGGATGGCCTTGGCGACAAGATAGTGGAGCAACTGGTGGACAAGGGGCTGGTGAAGACCCCGGCGGACCTGTTCAGCCTCAATGCCATCCAGCTGGCCGGTCTCGAGCGGATGGGGCAAAAATCGGCCCTCAACCTGGTGGCCGCCATCGATGCCGCCCGCAGCACCACCCTGCCCCGCTTCCTGTTTGCCCTGGGGATCCGCGAAGTAGGGGAGACGACCGCCTTGAACCTCGCCAACCACTTCCTCACTCTGGATGCCCTGCGCGCCGCCTCGGTGGAGCAGTTGCTGGAAGTGGCCGACGTGGGAGACATAGTGGCCAAGCACGTCTACTACTTCCTGCGCCAGCCCCACAACATCGAGGTGCTCGACGCCCTGTTGGCCGCCGGGATCCACTGGCCGGCCATCGAGAAGAAAGAGGCAAGCGATCAACCTTTTGCCGGCAAGACCTTCGTGCTGACTGGTACCCTCACCGCTTTGTCCCGCAACGACGCCAAGGCGGCGCTGCAGGCCCTGGGGGCCAAGGTGGCGGGCTCGGTGTCGGCCAAGACCGACGTGCTGGTAGCGGGGGAGGCGGCAGGCTCCAAGCTCGCCAAGGCCCAGGAGTTGGGGATCACCATCTGGACCGAGGCCGAGTTGCAGGCGGCCATTCAGCCCTGAGAATGCACGTTTGAGCAGACAAACCCGGCCTACTGGCCGGGTTTGTCGTAGGTGGGCTCACTCGACGTAGCTCACCTTGTCCTGCCAGGCATCGGGAGCCGTCAGGTGCCAGCGTGCCAGTTCGCTCTTGCTGAACAGATATTCCCCGCGGGATGCGGCGCGGGGGGAGAGGGCGCCGGGCGCCGTGCCCGAGAGGATGGCATTGGCCAGTTCGGCGGCTCTTTCTCCCTGGCTGTGGCCGTCGAGCACCAGACCGCCGATGGCGGCTCCCCTGCCCACCGCAAAGGCCCAGAAGCAGAACAGTGGCACCGGGCTGTTGGCGCTGGTCCATGCCAGCACCTGTTGCTCGCTTACATGCTGGCCCTGAGCGTCGGTGAGAGTGTGGTAGAGGCCGAGGAAGAGCGCCTGATAGCCGTTTTTCCGACTGGCGAGCACTGCCTCCTGCCAGTGTCCATAGTCGGTGAACTGGCGGCTGCTGACCCGGGTCTGGCCGATCGTCAGCTCGCCTCGCCCCTTGAACTCGTGGGCGACGGCGGTGCGGGACACCTCGCTTTCGTCAAACAGTACCAGGGCACGCTCCAGCCCTCCCATCAACTGACTCATCTCGCTGATGCTGCGCTTGAGCAGGGGGCGTTCCAGTACGCCGGTGATCAGGGGGTGGCCGACCAGCCCCTTGGGGCGCGGATTCTCGTTCATCCCGAGAAACACCACGGGCGTTCCCCGGGCGGCGATGGGTCGGGCGAGGGCGTTGATGGCGTTGTCATCCCCCAGGATCACCAGCGCCGGCTGGTGGGTCCGGTAGGCGGCCATTCCCTTGGCGAGCAGTTCGTCACGGGTCTGGCCGGGCTGGCGCTTGGTGTCCAGATAGAGATAGCCGAGGTGATGCGCCTGCTTGAGGTGTTGCTCGAGGCCGGCACTGTAGCTCTGATCCCACTGGTTGCTCTGGTGATAACTGCTGATCACCAGGATCTCGGCGGCCAGCAGCGGGAGGGAGAGGAGGGAGAGCAGGAGCAAGACCTTGGTCACGTGTTTTTTCCGCAAGGGACAGACTGTTCCCCAGTATGTGCTCTCCCGCTCTCTGGCGCCTCGGTCAATTGTTGTCGGAAGGCGTGCCCCTCTCTTTTTATCCCTTGCCGGGCGGGAGCCCGCATCCCGTCTGGGGTGAGCAAAAAGAGCGTCTTTTGGCGCTGGTCGTGAACTGCCCCACTCCTTCCAAAACCTGTTCTGGATCAAGAAACAGGGTACCGCTTTGGTGCCTAATAGACCCCACATATAGGGGTAAGCATAAAAAAAACACCCATATATAGTGTCATAAAGCTGTGCATAAGTGGTCGCCCTCTCAGTGTCAGCCCAGGTGTTTCAAGCCTTGGCTGACCTTGTTTGCGCCGGGGACGGGCGTGGAGAAGGGGACTCAACGAGGGTGAGCCGAGGGTGGCCACCAGGTCTTTCAATACGGGGAAAATCGATGAAACCGGTAGTGATCAAACGCGATGGATGTCGTGCACCATTCAATGGCCAACTGATCCGCGATGCGGTCAGCCGGGCGGCGGCAGCGGTCAATCAGGCCAGTCCGGCGCTGGCAGAGCGCATTGCCGCCGCTGTCAGCCAGGAGCTGGAGGGGCGAGGGGAGGTAGACATCCACGAGATCCAGAACCGGGTCGAGAACCACCTGATGGCCTCCGACGACAAGGCCATCGCCCGTGCCTACATCGAATACCGTCACGACCGGGATCAGGCTCGCGAGGCCCGGGGTCGCCTGGCCCAGGAGATCCGCGGCCTGGTGGAGCAGACCAACGCGGCCCTGCTCAACGAGAACGCCAACAAGGACTCCAAGGTGATCCCGACCCAGCGTGACCTGCTGGCGGGCATCGTCGCCAAGCATTACGCCATCAGTCACATGCTGCCCCGTGACGTGGTGCAGGCCCACGAGAGCGGCGACCTGCACTTCCACGATCTCGACTACTCCCCCTTCTTCCCCATGTTCAACTGCATGCTGATCGATCTGCAGGGGATGCTGACCCACGGCTTCAAGATGGGCAACGCGGAGATAGACACCCCAAAATCCATCAGCACCGCCACCGCGGTGACCGCCCAGATCATCGCCCAGGTGGCGAGCCATATCTATGGCGGCACCACCATCAACCGCATCGACGAAGTGCTGGCACCCTATGTGACCATCAGCTGGCACAAGCACCGGGAGGTGGCCGAGGAGTGGGGGATCCAGGATGTGGACGCCTACGCCATGGCTCGCACCGAGAAGGAGTGCCACGACGCCTTCCAGTCCCTCGAATACGAGGTCAATACCCTGCACACCGCCAACGGTCAGACGCCGTTCGTCACCTTCGGCTTTGGCCTGGGGGACAGTTGGGAATCGCGCCTCATCCAGCGCGCCATCCTTGGCAACCGCATCGCCGGCCTTGGCAAGAACAGGAAGACCGCCGTCTTCCCGAAACTGGTGTTCGCCATCAAGGATGGCCTGAACCACAAACCGGGGGATCCCAACTACGACATCAAGCAGCTGGCGCTGGAGTGCGCCTCCAAGCGGATGTACCCGGACATCCTCAACCACGACCAGGTGGTCAAGGTCACCGGCTCCTTCAAGACCCCCATGGGGTGCCGCTCCTTCCTCGGTGCCTTTGAAGAGAATGGCGAGCTGGTCCACGAAGGGCGCAACAACTTGGGGGTTGTGAGCCTCAACCTGCCGCGCATTGCCCTGAAATCCCGCGATGAAGCGGACTTCTGGGACAAGCTGGACGCCGCCCTGCGGGTGGCCAAGACAGCGCTCATGTACCGCATCAAGCGCCTCGACGGGGTCAAGGCCCGGGTCGCCCCCATCCTCTACATGGAGGGGGCCTGCGGGGTGCGCCTCAAGGCCGATGACAACATCAGCGAGATCTTCAAACATGGCCGCGCCTCCATTTCGCTGGGTTACATCGGGGTACACGAGACCATCAACGCCCTCTATGGCACAGACGTCCACCTGTTCGACAGCGAGACCCTGCGCCAGAAGGCCATCGCCATCATCGCGCGGCTCAAGGCGGCCACCGACGAGTGGAAGGAGGAGACCGGCTACGGCTTCAGCCTCTACTCCACCCCGAGCGAGAACCTCTGCACCCGTTTCTGCCGCATCGACGCCAAGGAGTTTGGCGTGGTGGCCGGGGTGACCGACAAGGGCTACTACACCAACAGCTTCCACCTGGACGTGGAGAAGCAGGTGAACCCTTACGACAAGCTGGACTTCGAGGCGCCCTATCCGCCCATCGCCAGCGGCGGCTTCATCTGTTACGGCGAGTACCCCAACATCCAGCACAACCTGGAGGCGTTGGAGAACGTCTGGGACTACAGCTATGACAAGGTGCCCTACTACGGCACCAACACCCCCATCGACGAGTGCTACGACTGCGGCTTCACCGGCGAGTTCGAGTGCATCTCCAAGGGCTTCACCTGCCCGCGCTGCGGCAACCATGACCCCGCCAAGGTGTCGGTGACACGCCGGGTGTGCGGCTATCTCGGCAGCCCGGATGCGCGCCCCTTCAACGCGGGCAAGCAGGAAGAGGTCAAACGCCGCGTCAAGCATATGTAAGCGAGCAGACCCCACCCCAGCCCTCCCCTTGGCAGGGGGGGCAAAGAAGCTCCTCCCCCTTTCGAAGGGGGAGGTTGGGAGGGGGTTGGCCGTTAACCCAGAGAACTCGAATGCACTACCACCAGTACTACCCGGTCGATGTGATCAACGGCCCAGGCACCCGCGCCACCTTGTTCGTGTCGGGTTGCGAGCACCAGTGTCCCGGCTGCTACAACCAGAGCACCTGGCGGCTCGATGGGGGCAAGCCGTTCGATGAGGCGATGAGCGATCGCATCATTCACGATCTCAACGACAGCCGCATCAAGCGGCGCGGACTGTCGCTCTCCGGCGGCGATCCGCTCCACCCCGCCAACGTGCCGCATGTGCTGGCGCTGGTGAAGCGGGTGCGGGCCGAGTGCCCCGGCAAGGACATCTGGTGCTGGACCGGCTATCTGCTGGCCGATCTCAGCCCGGCCCAGCGGGAGCTGGTGGCCTTGCTGGACGTGCTGGTGGATGGCAGGTTCGAGAAGGCCCTGGCGGATCCCGGTCTGCTCTGGCGTGGCAGCAGCAACCAGATGGTTCACGACCTCAACGCCTGGCGGAAAGGAGGAGAGCGGATCCCCTGTCTGGTTTGCAGTTGAGGCTTTGGGTGTTTATGGTTAGGCCAACCCCAAGTGCTGTTTACACGAGGAATCCCGATGAACAATCTGCTCAAGATCCTGCTGGCCATCTTTCTCCCCCCGGTCTGCGCCTTTATCCAGGTAGGCTTCAGCCTCCATTTCCTCATCAACATAGTGCTGACCCTGCTGGGCGGTCTGCCCGGCATGGTTCATGCCCTCTGGCTGGTGGTAAGCGACAAGCGCGCCTGAGCCGTGAGAGATCACAAGGCCAGCCCTCCGGGGTTGGCTTTTTTTTGCCTGCCAGATGGGGGCTTCCCGGATGAGCCCCTTTGCCTGACACTGGCGCGTCGCTCATGGAATCGAGCGATACAACGAAGAGGGAATGTCAGTGCGTGTGAAAGGGTTGTTTCTGTGGGCCGCCCTGGCCCTGCTCGGGGGCTGTGCCAGCCCCACCGCCAAGCTGAATCAGCCTCCGGTGGATGTCACCTGGGAAACGCTGCCCGAATACTGGGTGCTGGTGGGGGATGCCATCAGTTTTAACCCGGTCGGGGGGCTGCCGGCGAAGAGGCCGGTCAAGGGGTATGTGACCCTTCGCTACCTCATCGATTCCAATGGCACGCTGTTCAGCCCAGAGGTACTGGAGTCCCAGCCTCCCGGCGTGCTGGATCTCATCGCCATCTCCGGGCTGGCGCAGCTGCGCTACCGGCCATCGGAGCAGAATCAGCAAGCCATTCCGGCTCGGGTTGTGGCCCGATTTGAAGTGGAAGTGAAATGACAAACACCCCGGCCAGGCCGGGGTGTTTCGTGTGGGCTGTGTGCCATGACGGCGCGGATCACTGCTCCTTGCAGTCGTTGTAGCGGCTCTGCCACTCCCCGGCGTCATCACGCATCTCGACGAACCCCTCCTTGCCCTTGTTCCACCAGACCACCTCGTGATCGTCGGTATAGCGGGCGCCGGAGGCGGAAACCGCCTGTGGCAGGGTGTAATCCTTGCCATCGGGGAGGGAGAGCTTGACGAAGTTCAGGCTCTCGTCCGAGAGGGAGAAGTAGCGAACCTGCACTTTCTGGTTCTGTTCACACAGATAGGTGACGGGATCGCCGCCGGTCACTCCCAGCTTGCCGCTGCCCAGATCGCAGCCGCCGAGCAGGGTGATGGCGCCCGCCCCCAGTAGAAAGAGCTTGGCGTGTTTCATGTTTGATCCTCACAACGGTGTCATATGGCCTTGAGCCTAACAGGATGAGGCACAACTGCAACCTCGTGGCAGGAGCCCTGCGTCGGGATGCGTCCGTCTCCCTCTGGTCCGTGGGGCAGGCAAAAAAACGCCCCGGCAGGCAAGCGGGGCGAAAGGGAGCCATCCAATGGCTGCAGAAAAGGGTCAGTGGCCGAACCGTGTCGCCTCGAAGCGATTGAGCAGCCGGTGGATGAGGTAGCAGGCGAGCAGGGTGACCACGATGGCAAAGAGGATGCTGCTCACCCGATAGAGGGCGCTGAACACCAGGTCGTTGCCCGGGGTCAGGTACTGGCCGAACAGGATGCCGAGGGTGGTGAGGGCACCGAAGCCGACTCCGGAGCCGCTCGCCTCCTTCACATGGGCATAGCTGAACAGCATGGCACCGAGCCAGAGCACCGGGGTCACCAGCAGCAGCAAGCCGGACCAGTCATAGAGCACCAGTTGCCCCAGGATGCCGAAACTCACCCCCAGCAGGGTGCCCATGGCCCGCTTGCGGGCATAGTCTAGGGCGCCGTTCCAGTGCATGGGGAAGAGCAGCAGCAGGGTGGTGGCCTGGGCGGACATGGAGTCGCGCAGATCGAAGATCTGGAACACCAGGAACGAGAGGGTCGCGATGGACGCTCCCAGCAGGGCTTCGTGGCGCATCCGGTGCGGCGCCTTGGGGGAGGGGGCCGGCCTGGGGCGCTCCTCCACATCCGGAATGAGGGCCGTCATCAGATAGGCGATGAGCACCGACAGGACGCTGGCCCAGAGGTTGCTGAAGATGAGGTCGTTCAGATCAATCCCGGGGTAGCTGGCAAAGTGCAGCATGATGCTGAGGCTGAGCACCCCGTTGGCACCGAACAGGAACAGGCTGCCCCGGGACATGGCGGCGAAACGGTAGAGGAAGAGCAAAAAGACCAGGGGGGTCATGAGCCCCGGGTGGCCGCCAAACAGGCCGCCGAGCAGTCCCACTTCCAGACCGCACATGGCGGCGGAGGCGATGAGCTGGCGGGCGGCGTGACCGTTCATCACCGGCACCAGGCCGAGCAGCAGCACCGGGGTGACGGTGAAGAAGACCCCGTTGCTCCAGCCGAAGATCTTGCACAGCACAAACCCCAGGGTGCAGCCAAAGGCGATGCGCAGACACTGGCGCAGTTCGTTGGGGGTGAGGGGTCTGTGCCACAGGTTCATGGTCATCATCTCAATAGATGTAGTGCAGCAGGCTGAGCAGACGGATCTGGCCGCGGGCCAGCAGCCCGGTCAGGGTGTTGTCCGGCAGCAGCTGCACCGTGGCGCGAGCCCCGGCCGGCAGGTGGGCGGGCAGTTGCTCCAGGGTCAGGTGCAGGCGCAGGCGCTGGGCATCCCGCACCCAGCGATCGGACTCGACGGGGTTCGCAAGCTGGCCGTTGGCGTCAAACTGGCCGGCGCTGACCCCGGCATCCAGGCTGGCGACGCGGGCAGGATAGAGACGACCGGGCTCGCCGTCGAAGGCGACGAGGGCCTGACTGCCGGCGCTGACGTGGCGCAGGCTCTTCTCGCGAAAATCGGCGATCACGTCCACCTGCTCGGAGACCAGGGCCAGCAGGGGGGAGCCCGCATTGGCCACGCTGCCAGGCTTGAGCTGCAGGTTGGTGATGATGCCGTCCTGGCTCGCATGAACCCGGCTGTAGGCGAGGTTGAGCTCGGCCTGGGCGAGGCGGTTGCGGGCCTGGCGCAGCAGCAGGTTGTCTTCCCCTGGCAAGCCGCGGTTGACGCGGGCCTGCTCTACCCGGGCCTGGCTGCCGAGCAGGTTGGCACGGGCGGTGCGGGCGGCGCTGTCGGCGTCATCTTTCTGCTGTTCAGAGACCATGTGACGGCGGTAGAGGGCGTCGATGCGCGCCGCTTCCCGCTGTTTCTGGTCGGCCTGGGTGCGCAGCGAGCTGTACTCCGCTTCGTAGGCGGTCAGGGTCGCGTCCAGCTGGCGGTTCTGCTGCCTGGCCTGATCCAGGGCGAGCCTGGCCTGATCCACGGCGAGCTGGAAGGGTTCCGGGTCGAGGGCGAACAGCAGATCCCCCTGCTTGACGTGCTGGTTGTTGGCGACGGCGACTTCGACCACCTTGCCGCTGACCTGGGGGGCCATCCGGGTGACGACCCGGGTGGCCATGGCCTGGGGGGTCAGGGGCATCTTGATGTCGGCCAGCAGAAAGTAGCCAAACACCAGGACGAAGCAGACGATGGCCCACTTTATCCAGCGCTTGAATTGTTGATCCGGTGTCATCTTATTCTCTCTCTTCGTGCTGTGCGGCTATCTTGCCGAGGGCGTTGGCGGAGATGCGGTGCACAATGTCTTCAAACTGGGCCAGCTCCTGCTGGCTGATGCCGGTGAGCAGCTCCCGGCGCACGGCGATGATGCGGCCCTCGATCTGATCGAGCAGCGCCTTGCCCGCCGGGGTCAGGGTGACGATGCGGGCCCGCTTGTCCTGGCTGCAGCAATGGCGCTCGATCAGCCCCTGCTCCTCGAGCTGACCCAGGGTCCGCATCAGGGAGGGGAGCTCTATCTCCAGGGCCTCGGCCAGGGTCTTCTGGCTGAGGTGGCCGCCGAGGCGGCTGAGTTTCCACAGGGCGGTCCAGCGGGGATGGGTGAGCCCCAGAGGCGCCAGCTCGAGATCGGCCACGGTGCGCCAGAGCCGGTGCAATCGCCCCAGCTGCTCGGCGAGGGAGAGTTCTCGCAACATCTCCAGATCCTTTTTCATGACGGGCACCTCAATTACTTAGCTTGCGAAGCATTATATTTATTTCGCAGGCTAAGTAAATAGTGTGATACAGCTCACGTTCAGGTTTTTTGCCCGGGCCGTGGTGTTTAAGTTTTTATATGGCTTTGCGGGCCAGCTAACCGACAACGGCCGGAGGAGGCGTTAGAGTGGCCACCTTTGAGGTGCGCCAGGCTGGCCATTGACCCGGCGGGGCGACACCCTCACCCTGGGCTTTCCCGTCCGCTGCAAGGTTGAACGATGAAACTGCGCCACCAGCTAGTCACCCTCTCGCTTGGCTTGTCACTGCTGCTGATCCTGATCCTGGGCTGTCTGCTCGCCCTCTTCATGCGCCACCTGCTGGAGAACAACCTGAAGGAGAAGGGGAGCGATCTGGCCCGGGTGCTGGCGGCGGACAGCCGGGTGGTCCAGGCCCTGGAGAAGGGGAGCGATCCCGGGCTGCGGGATTATGTGCAGGGGATCTGCAGCCGCACCGATGCCGCCTACATGGTGGTGACCGACGAACATGCCAGGCGCCTGAGCCACCCCTCGCCCGAGCTGGTGGGCCAGACCTTCCGGGGGGAGGACATCTGGCCTGCACTCCAGTCGCGCGAGAGCTACTGCTCCCGGGACGTGGGCACCCTGGGCCCCGCCATCCGCTGCTTCGCTCCCGTGGTGGGGCCCGATGGCCAGGCCATCGGCGCGGTGGCGGTGGGTTATCTGATGCGCACCGTGGAGGGCACCTATCAGGAGCGGATCGCCCTGTTGGTCGGCGCCATTGCAGCGGTGCTGGGGTGCGGCCTGCTGCTGGCGCTCTGGGTGCAGCACCTGCTGCGCCGCACCCTGCTGGATCTGGAGCCGGAAACCATCGCCAATCGCTTCGCCCAGCAGGATCTGGTGCTGGAGGGGATCTCGGAGGGGATAGTGGCCCTGGACAACCAGCACAGGATCACCATGCTCAACAGCGCAGCCTTCTATCAGTTGCGACTGCCCGGCACCGGGCGCCACGCCCTGCTGGGCCGCTCCCTGGCGGAGCTGGCCCCCGGCCTCGTGCCCACGTTGCAGCAAGGGGGGGCGGTCAGGTTCACCGTGCAGGGGGATGACTTCGTCGGCCACTGGCAGGAGCTCAGCGGTCGCGAGCCGGGGCGCATGCTCATCTTCAGCCGGCCAGACGGCACCGGCAGCCTGGGCATGCAGGTGACCCACCTGCGCCAGTACGGCGAGATGCTGCGCATCCAGACCCATGAATTCGCCAACAAGCTCAGCAGCCTCTCCGGTCTGCTCCAGCTCGGCCACGTGGAGCAGGCGGTAGACCTCATCCAGCAGGAGAACGAAGCCTGCCAGAACATGTTGCAGGATCTGCTGCGGGTCATCGAGAACAAGCCGGTGGCCGGGCTCATCCTCGGCAAGTTCAGCCGGGCGCGGGAGCTGGGGGTGGAGCTGGTGCTGGATGCGGGGTCGGCCCTCGGGGAGTATCCGGCCGAGGTGTCGGCGGATCTCATCACCTGCATCGGCAACCTGCTGGACAACGGCATTCGCGCCGCCTGGGGGAACCGCGAGCACGCCGCTCCCAGGGTGCTGCTCTCCCTCGATGATCTGGGGCGGCGGCTGGTGATCGAGGTGGAGGACAGTGGCGAGGGGGTGGACGAGGCGCTGGCGGATCACCTGTTCGACTACGGTGTCAGCCGCCAGACCGGGGATCACGGGGTCGGCCTCTTCCTGGTCAAGAAGACGGTGGCCAGGCGGGGGGGCGTGATAGAATGGCGCCGCACCGCCGAGCAGACGACCCTGTTTGGTATCTATTTGAATAAAAACCAATTGGTGTAAGTCATGAAGCCAATCTTCACGCTGATTATCGAGGATGACGAGCGGATAGGCGCCATGTTGGGGGAGCTGGTCTCCTCCACGGCCGGGTTCTCCCTGATGGGGCGGGCCGGCACCCTGGCCGAGGCGGATCGCCTGATGGCGGGGAGCGAGCCCCGCTTGCTGATGGTCGACATCTCCCTGCCCGATGGCTCGGGCCTGGAGTGGGTGAGCCGGCTGCGCAGCCACAACCGGGAGGTGATGGTGATGATGGTGACCGCCTCCTGCGACGTGGAGACCATACAGCAGGCCCTCAACCTGGGCGTGCAGGACTACGTCATCAAGCCGCTGCGGCTGTTTCGCATCCAGCAGAGCCTGGAGGAGATCCTGGTCCTGCATCGCCGCCTTTGCGAGCCGGGGGAGCTGGCCCAGAGCGACCTGGACCGCCTGATGGGCAAGGCGCGCAACCAGGGGCGGGAGGCGCGGGAAACCCCCAAGGGGATCGACGCCATCACCCTGCGCCAGGTGCTGGATCTGCTGGCGGGGGAGCCGGACAACACCTTCTCCACCGACACCGTGGCCCTGCGCCTCTCCCTGAGTCGCACCACGGCCCGCCGCTACCTGGAGTTTCTGGAGTCAGAAGATCGGCTGGACGTGGAGCTCAGCTACGGCCAGCGCGGCCGCCCGGAGCGGCGCTACCACTGGCGCCGGGAGTCGTGACCCCGTCGCGGGCACAACGCCGAAGAGGCCGCGCACACCATGCTGCGCAGGCCGCGCAGATAAAAGGGAGCCTTTGAGCTCCCTTTTGTTTCGCCCCGATGCGACCCGGCCCGCTCTATCTGGGGTCGCCCGAGAAGGGGTGCAGGGCGGTACGGGCGCGCTCGAACAGGGCGATGAGGTGATCCGCCACGGCCCGCACCCGCCGGGAGTGGGCGAGATCGCTGTGGAGCACCAGCCAGATGGGCTGATCCACCCCGAGCTCCGGCAGCAGGCAGACCAGATCCGTCTGGCGGGCCAGGTAGTGGGGCAGCACCGCGAGCCCCAGACCGGCCTGGGCGGCGGCGAGCTGGGCCGCCAGGGTGCCGGTCTCCACCCGGCAGGGGCGGCCGCGCAGCATGCGGGTCATCCATCTGGCTGCGGGCAGGTGGCTCTGGGTTTCGTTCCAGCCGATGAAGTCATCCTGATCGAAGCTGGCGGCATCCACCCCGGGGCTGCGGGCATCCAGGTAGGCGCCGGTCCCGTAGAGGCCAAAGCCCAGGGTGCCCAGGCGCCGCAGGGTGAGGTGGCCGGCATCGGGCTTGACCATGCGCACCGCGAGATCGGCATCGCGCCGGTGCAGGTTCACCGTCTGCACCCCGGTGACCAGCTCTACCCTCAGCTCGGGGTGCTGGGCAAAGAGCGTCGGCAGGGAGGGGATGATGAGGGGATTGGCCAGGTTCTCGGCAGTGGCGAGGCGCACTGTGCCGGCCACCTGTCCCTGCAACTGCCCCGCCTCGCCAAAGGCCAGTCCCGCATGTTCCAGCGCCTCGGCTCGCTCAAGCAGGGCCTCCCCGTCGTCGGTCAGGCGATAGCCCTGCTGGTGGCGGCTGAACAGGGGCAGGCCGAGGGCCGCCTCCAGCCTGTCCAGGCGCCGGGAGACGGTGGCCACCCCCATGCGAAGGGCGTGGGCGGCACCGCTCAGGGTGCCGCTGCGGGCGATGGCCAGGAAGACGCGGGCGTCGTCCCAGAGCAGGGGATCGTGCATAGTGTTTCCATAATCGGAAAATAGGTTGCCAGTTATCTCTATATCTCATTCATTTTCGGAAGACCATACTCCCCTGCAACTTGTCAGGGAGAAAATGCGATGCAACGACGAACACTGGGAGCCAACCTGCAGGTCTCTGCCCTGGGGCTGGGCTGCATGGGGATGAGCGAATTCTACGGGCCGCGGGACGATGATACGTCCTTGCGGGTGCTGGCGGAGGCAGTGGAGCGGGGCATCGACCTGCTCGACACCGCCGACATGTACGGCCCCCACCACAACGAGGCGCTGATCGGGCGTTTTCTCGCGACCCGGCGGGGGCAGGTGAAGGTCGCCACCAAGTTTGGCATCGTGCGCCAGCACGGGGAGTACAGGCGTACCCTCGACAACAGCGCCCGCTATGCGCGCCAGAGCTGCGAGGGCTCCCTGCGCCGCCTCGGCATCGAGCAGATCGATCTCTACTATGTGCACCGCCTCGATCCGGCCCATCCCGTCGAGGAGACCATGGCCGGGCTGGCGCAGCTGGTACAGGAGGGCAAGATAGCCCGCATCGGTCTGTGCGAGGTGAGCGAGGCCACCCTGAGGCGCGCCCATGCCGTGCACCCGGTGGCGGCGGTGCAGACCGAATACTCCCTCTGGACGCGGGAGGTGGAGGCGGCGGTGCTGCCCGCCTGCCGGGAGCTGGGGATTGGTCTGGTGGCCTACTCCCCCCTGGGGCGCGGGTTTCTGACCGGGCGTTACCAGCAGGAGGCGGTGTTCGAGGAAGGGGATTTTCGGGCCGGTCTGCCGCGCTTTCAGGGGGAGAACCTCGCCACCAACCGCACCCTGGTGCAGGCGGTCATGGCCCTGGCGCAGCAGAAGGGATGCTCGGCGGCGCAGATAGCCCTGGCCTGGCTGCTGGCGCAATGGGAGGGGATAGTGCCCATCCCCGGCACCCGGCGCCTGACCCACCTTGAGGATAACCTCGGCGCCCTCTCGGTGCGCCTCTCCCCAGCGGAGCTCGGGGCCCTGGGACAGGCCATCCGGACCCTGCCGGTGGCGGGGGAGCGCTATACCGCCGAGGGGATGAAGGGGGTGAACGCATGAGCGGCTCGCACACGGATCGCCGTGAACGGGCGTTCGCGCTGCTGGCCCGGCTCGATCCCCAGGCGCCCACGCGGGTCGCCGCCAGCCTGGATGCCCTGTCACCGGAGCTTGCCGAGCTGGTGCTGGGGTTTGCCTTTGCCGATGTGCTCGCCCGTCCCGGCATCGATCTCTGCACCCGCGAGATGCTCACGGTGGCGACCCTGATGGGAATGGGCACGGCGCCCGGACAGCTCGAGTTCCATATCCGGGCCGCCCTCAATGTGGGGGTCAGCCGGGAGACCATCATCGAGATCCTGCTCCAGGTCGCCGTCTATGCCGGAGTGCCCGCCTGCATGAATGGCATTAGTGCGGCCCGCAGCGCCTTCGCCGCCCATGACAAGGGGCGGGGGGGCAGGGATTAAGGAGGAGACGCCACCCTGGCGAAAAGGTCAGGCGTGCCCTGACGAGGGCAGCAAGAAGGGAGCCGAGGCTCCCTTCTTTCATGGTGCTGGCCGGCTCAAGCACCTTCCGGCAGAGGACGGCGTACCCTCGGCTTGAGCTGGGAGAGCATGACCCCGGTCAGGATGAGGCCGCCCCCCAGCAGGTGATAGCCGTGGATGGGCTCCCCCAGGGCGATGACGGCGATGAGGGCCGTGCACAGGGGCATCAGGTTCATGAAGACCGAAGTGCGCTCCGCCCCCAGGGTGGCGAGGCCGCGCATCCAGCAGTAGGCGGCGAAGATGGAGGAGGCGAGGCCGGCGAACAGTACCATGCTCCAGCCCTGGGCGGGAATGGCCAGGGAATCGGCAGAGAGGGCCACCGGGATGAGCAGCAGCACCGCCAGCAGGATCTGCAGGTAGAGGTTGAGCCAGGGGCCGAACGGCAGTTGCCAGCGGCGGATCAGCAGGCCATAGAGGGCATAGCTGGCCGCCCCCAGCAGCATCATGCCGTCGCCGGGGTTGATGCCGCTGTGCAGCAGTGCCAGGGGATTGCCCTGACCCAGCAGCCAGAGCACCCCGAACAGGGAGAGGCTCATGCCGAGCAGCGCCTGCTTGCCCGGCTTCTGGCCAAAGCAGCAGGCCCCGATGAGCAGGGTGAGCAGGGGCAGCAGGGAGCCGATGACCCCCATGTTGGTGGCCGAGGTGCTGTGGGCGGCGTAGTAGGCGAGGCACTGGTAGAGCACCATGCCGAGCAGGGAGAGCACCAGCAGCTTGCCGAGCCAGGGGCGGAGATCGCGCCGGCGGCGCCAGAGCTGCGGCAGGCAGAAGGGGGAGAGCGCGAGGGCGGCGATCACCCAGCGATAGAAGGAGATGGCAGCGGGATCCAGCACGCCGGCGGCGGCCTTGGAGACCACGGTATTGGCGGCCCAGATCAGGATGGCGAGCAGGGGGAAGAGAAAAGGCATAGGCACTCCTTGGTACGATGGGGAGAGTCTAGCCTTGTCTTGAACGAGGCAAGTAGCGTAAATAAGACATGTCATAACCGCTTTGGGACAATCTGCATGGGCACCCTCACCCTGGCCGAGCAGGATCGCCTGCTGGCCGACCCCAACCCCCTCTACTTTCGCTACAGCCAGATCCAGGGGGGCAACGCCTGCGCCGAGCACGCCCACCCCTGGGGTCAGCTCAGCCTCATCAGCCTGGGGGTCATGGTGGTGGAGGTGGGGGGAGAGCGGCTGGTGGCGCCTCCGGACTACCTCATCTGGGTGCCGGCGGACCTGCCCCACACCGCCTTCAACGAGCAGACCCTGGATTACACCTCCATCTACGTGAGCCACGCCTTGGCACCGCGCCTGCCACGGGAACCCCAGCTGCTGGCCCTCACCCCCTTGCTGCGGGCCCTGCTGGAGGACTTCACCCAGCGCCGGGTCGGCCACATGGAGGATGAGTGGGATGCCCGTCAGGGTGAGCTCTTCATCGAGAAGCTGGCCCGCACCCGTTGCCAGCCGAGCTACCTGCCCCAGAGCCGGGATCGCCTGCTGGCACCCTTGCTGGCGGCATTGCAGGCGGCGCCGGAGGACAACCGCACGCTGGTGGAGTGGGCCAGGGCGCTGCACACCACGGAGCGCACCCTGGCGCGGCGTTGCCAGAAGGAGCTTGGCATGAGCCTGGGCCAGTGGCGCACCCGGCTGCGGCTGGTGAAGGCGCTGGACTGGCTGCGGGGCGAGATGCCGGTGCAGGAGATCGCCTGGCGCCTCGGTTACGCCTCCACCTCGGCTTTCATCGCCATGTTCCAGCGCGAACAGGGCTGCGCCCCCCAGCGCTATCGCCAGCAGCTGGGCCAACCCGTGGCCTGAACCGCATGAAAAAGGGCGCCTGCAGGCGCCCTTGTGGATCACGGGATGGGCTTAGAAGAAGCCGAGGGGGTTGATGTCGTGGCTCACCAGCAGGTTCTTGGTGTTCTGGTAGTGGTCCAGTATCATCTTGTGGGTCTCGCGACCGATCCCCGACTTCTTGTAGCCGCCAAAGGCCGCATGGGCCGGGTAGGCGTGGTAGCAGTTGACCCAGACCCGGCCGGCCTGGATGCCGCGCCCCATGCGCCAGGCCAGGTTGCTATCCCGGGTCCACAGGCCCGCCCCCAGCCCGTACTGGGTGTCGTTGGCAATGGCCAGGGCATCCGCCTCGTCCTTGAAGGTGGTAACCCCGAGCGCCGGCCCGAAGATCTCCTCCTGGAACACCCGCATCTTGTTCTGGCCCGAGAAGATGGTGGGCTGGATGTAGAAGCCCCCCTCCAGCCCGCTCACCTTGGCCGGGCCGCCGCCCAGCAGCATCTTGGCCCCTTCGCCGCGGCCGATCTCCATGTAGCTCAGGATCTTGTCGAACTGCTCGCGGGACGCCTGGGCCCCCACCTGGGTCGTGGTGTCGAGGGGGTTGCCCTGCACTATGGTGCGGGCGCGGGCCAGCACCCGGTCCATGAAGTCGTCATAGATGCTGGCCTGCACCAGGGCGCGGGAGGGGCAGGTACACACCTCGCCCTGGTTGAAGAAGGTCATCAGCATCCCTTCCACCGCCTTGTCGATGTAGCTGCTCTCGTGCTGCATCACGTCGGCGAAGTAGATGTTGGGGGACTTGCCACCGAGCTCCACGGTGGAGGGGATCAGCTTGTCGGCGGCGCAGCGCAGGATATGGGCGCCCACCTCGGTGGAGCCGGTAAACGCCAGCTTCTGGATCCGGTTGCTGGTGGCGAGCGCCTGGCCCGCCTCGGCGCCGAAGCCGTTGACCACGTTGACTACGCCAGGGGGCAGGATGTCCTTGATGAGATCCATCATCAGCATGATGGTGACCGGGGTCTGCTCGGCGGGCTTGAGCACGCTGCAGCAGCCGGCCGCCAGTACCGGGGCCAGCTTCCAGGCGGCCATCAGCAGGGGGAAGTTCCACGGGATGATCTGGCCGACCACGCCGATGGGCTCCTTGAAGTGGTAGCTGACGGTGTTCTGGTCCAGCTCGGCGGCGGAGCCCTCCTGGGCGCGGATGCAGCCGGCGAAGTAGCGGAAGTGATCCACCACCAGGGGCAGGTCGGCGGCCAGGGTCTCGCGCACCGCCTTGCCGTTCTCCCAGGTCTCGGCGACGGCGAGCACTTCAATATTCTGTTCGATGCGATCGGCGATGCGCAGCAGCAGGTTGCTGCGCTCGGTGACGCTGGTCTTGCTCCAGCTGGCGAACGCCTTGTGGGCCGCGTCCAGGGCGAGCTCGATGTCGGCGGCGTCGGAGCGGGCCACCTCGCAGAACACCCGGCCATCCACCGGCGAGATGTTCTCGAAATAGCGGCCGGCGCGCGGCGCCACCCAGTCGCCACCGATGAAGTTGTCATAACGGGATTTGAAGCTGACCAGGGCACCTGCCTGACCGGGAGCGGTATAAATCATCTCATCATCCTTATGTGTGTGTGGTCCTGACCGGCCTGGCGGGCAGTCCGGTTGCTTCCTGTCATCGCAAGGGGCGTGCCAGCGGGCGGCGCTCTACACAAAAAGGTTGCAAAAACGTTATCAAACGGGGTGCCAAGGGGTATCTTGGTTAACCAGTGCCCCCCAGGGCGGCCCCCGAACTGTGCCGTTTCTGAACATCGGGTGTGACACTGTGCCGTTTGTGAACAGGAGACGTGATGAAGGCGCTCCCCCAAGGCGGCCCTATTCGCGAGTGTGTAGAAGGAGGTGTGATGAGCGAGTTGCCTCAATCCGGTGCCAGCCCAATCCAGCGCTCCTGGGAGCGCTGCCTGCATCAGGGGCTGAGCCGCCAGCAGAGCGCCGAGCTGGACTTGCTGCCCCAGGGGGAGCTGTCGGCTCGCCAGGAGCAGCACAGGACGCTCATCGCCTGCTTCCAGCGCTTCGTGCTGCCGCTCTTTGGCCAGTTGCTGGCGGGGAGACCCTGTCGTCTGCTGTTGTGTGACGGCGAGGGGGCCATCCTCGCGGTGAGCGGAGACGACCGGTTTGCCCGCCATGCCGAGCGCATTTTTTTGCGCAGCGGCGCCCGCTGGGGGGAGGCGAGCAAGGGCACCAACGCCATCGGCACCGCGCTGGCCGAGCAGAGCGAGGTGCAGGTGCTGGGGGCGCAGCACTTCTTCGCCCAGCACAGCTTTCTCAGTTGCAGCGCCTGCCCCCTGCTCGGGCCGGACGGGCAACTGCTCGGCGTGCTCGACATCTCCACCGATGCGGCCCACCACGGCGGCGACATGCTGGGCACCGTGCGCCTCCTGGCCATGACCCTGGAAAACGCCCTGCTGGCCCGCCAGCCGGGCTGGCTGGTGGATCTCGATCCCCAGAGTCTCTGGTCTGCCCGCCTGCTGCTGGGGGAAGGGGGCGAGCTGCTCGGGGCCAACCGGGCCGGTCGGCTCTGGCTCGGCCAGCACCCCTTCGACGGTCAGCAGTTGCTGCGCGAGCGCCGCGGCCTGCGGCTGGTGCCGGAGGCGGGGGAGCGCGCCGCCAGGCTCCCCCTGCCGAGCGCGGTTGAGGAGGGGGGATCGCAGGCGCAGCAGGTGCCGCTCAAGATGCTGGAGCGGGGCATCTCATTGCTCATCGAGGGGGAGACCGGCAGCGGCAAGGAGCACCTGGTGCGCACCCTGCACGCCAGATCGAGCCGTCGGGAGCGCCCTCTGGTGTGCGTCAACTGCGGCGCCCTGCCGGCGGAGCTGGTGGAGGCCGAGCTGTTCGGCTACGTGGGGGGGGCCTTCAGCGGTGCCCGCAGCCAGGGCAGCCAGGGCTATCTGCGCGCCGCCCACGGCGGCATCCTGATGCTGGATGAAATTGGCGAGCTGCCGCTCCAGGCCCAGACCCGGCTGCTGCGGGTGTTGCAGGAGCGCGTCGTCACCCCGGTAGGCAGCCACAGACCCGAGGCGGTGGATTTCTGGCTGGTCAGCGCCAGCCATCGGGATCTGGCGGCCATGGTGGCGGCCGGCACCTTTCGCGAAGATCTCTACTACCGCATCTGCGGCTGGCGCCAGCAACTGGCACCCCTGCGGGCCTGGTCGGTGCCCGAGCGTCAGGGGTTGATCCTGAACCTGCTCGCCCAGATGGACCCGGCGCTACAACTGAGCCGGGAGGCGGAGCAGCGGTTGCTGGCTCACCCTCTGCCCGGCAACGTGCGCCAGCTCAAACAGGCGCTGGAGGTGGCCTGTGTACTGGCAGAGGGGCAGGGCTGGATTGAACCTGCCCATCTGCATCTGCCCGCCGTGGAGGGGGGGCAGAGCTCACCTTTGGGAGGGAGTACCCTGCGCGAGCAGAGTCGGCAGCGGGTGCAGCAGACCCTGGCAGAGTGCGGCGGCAACGTGAGCGAGGCGGCGCGCCGTCTTGGCATCAGTCGCACTACCCTCTATCGGGCACTGCGGGAGGAGGGGTGAAGGGTGTCGCGCCGTCCAGCGCTTGTGTAGACTGGGGCACTGCGATGATTTTTCTTTATTTTTCAATGGCATGTAGTGCTCAGTGGTGAAAGGAATGATGACATCGGGAAGCCGCTTCCCCCGGAGCTGGCGTCCGCCTCTTGCGGTGCAATGCCGACAGGAATCAACCCGGCAGATGGTAGGCGACTGAGCCGACCCATGCCCCTGCGCCCATGAGGGCGCGTGTAATAACCTTGGATCTGGATCAGCACGGTGCGGAATCACAAGGTGTAGAGTAAAAGCTCTTTTTCAGGTGTGATTGCCATGACCCCATCCTATTCCCGCATGACCAATCTGTTGTTCTGGAGCCTGCTGCTCAGCAGCCTGCTGGCCATACTGGCGTTCGAGTTCGGCCCCGAGCGGCGGCTGGACATCCTGAGCCAGGCCGGCATCGCCGCCAGGGCCCAGGATGATCGCAGCCAGGGGGGCCACTCGGTCACCACGCTGATGGCCGATGGCGACAAGCCGGCCATCGACTGCCGGCTGCGTGCGGGCTACGCCTCCCCCTTCTGCGAGCTGATCCTGACCCTCTCTGCGCCGGAGCGGGGCATGGATCTCTCCCATTTCGATGGCGTGCGGGTCAAGTTGCGGGTGGAAGGGGAGGGGTCGCAGAGCTGGCGCCTCTATCTGCGCAACTATGATCCCGCCTACTCCATCGCCGGGGACGAGATCTCCCACAAGTTCAACGAGGTGCTCTTTCGCCCCGACGATTACGGCCGCATCCAGGACGTTCCCCTCAAGGTGTTCGCCCCCAGCTCCTGGTGGGTGCAGCAGTACCGGATCCCGCTGGCGCAGCAGGGCCCGGATCTGCACCATGTCTATGCCATCGAGCTTGCCACCGACGACAAGATGCAACCCGGGGACTACCGGCTGATCCTGGAGACGATGGAGTTTTATGGCCGCTGGGGCAAGCCGGGAGACTTCTACCGCCAGCTGCTGCTGGGCTGGCTGATTTACGGGATATTGCTGTTCCTGATCCAGTACCTGTGGATGGGGGATCGGCTGCGCAAGGCCCGTGAGGCGCGGCTGGCGGCGGAGGCCCTCAGCCAGAGCCTGAGCGAGCAGAACCGCCGCACCGAGGAGGAGGCCCGCTACGATCCCCTGACCGGGGCCCTCAACCGGCTCGGGGGGGAGAAGCTCTTGAGCGAGCTCGGCGAGATGCCGCTCTCCTTCATCTATATCGACATCGATCACTTCAAGGGGGTCAACGACACCCACGGCCACCCCATGGGGGACGAGGTGCTCAAGCACATGGTGAGCGAGCTGCTGCGCCATTGTGACAGCCTGTGCCGCCTGGTGCGCTGGGGCGGGGAGGAGTTCGTGCTGGTCTGTCTCCATTACGACGAGGGACGGGCCGCCGCCCTGGCGGAGCGGCTGAGAGCGGCGCTCGAGGCGTACAGAGGCTGGCCCCTCGGGCTCAGGATCACCGCCTCCTTCGGGGTGGCCGAGCGGCGCAAGGATAGCCTGGAGCAGGCGCTCAAGCGGGCCGACGAGGCGCTCTATCAGGCCAAGCAGAATGGTCGCAACCGGGTGGAGGTGGCGCCCGACTGAACCGGCGCTGGAGCCCATGGCCGGGCGGGGCTATCATGCGCCCCATCATCCATCCGAGGAGAGATGCTATGGCACAACACATTGGCGCCCTGACGCTGCTGGTGGCGGATTACGACGAGGCCATCGCCTTCTTCACCCGGGGAATGGGCTTCGAGCTATTGGAGGACACCCCCCTCGACGAGCCGGGCAAACCGGGCAAACGCTGGGTGCGGGTCGCTCCCAAGGGGGCTCCCGGTTCCGCCCTGCTGCTGGCCCGCGCGGCCAACGAGGAGCAGCGCGCCGCCATCGGTCGCCAGGGGGGCGGTCGAGTCTTCCTGTTCCTTGAGACCGACGACTTCTGGGGCGATTACGAGCGGATGCAGGCCTATGGCGTTCATTTTTGTGAACAGCCGCGCCTCGAACCTTACGGCACCGTGGTGGTGTTCGAGGACATCAGTGGCAATCGCTGGGACCTGCTGCAACTCGCTGCTGCCAACTGAATCTGAAAACGTTTATCATCCCGCCCGTCATAAAGTCATAAAAGTGTCACAGAAAGTTCTAATAATTGGCGCACCCATCTTCACAGAGGAGAGAGAAGGGATATGGCTAAGCGAATTCTGGTGGTCGAGGACGAGGCACCGATCCGCGAAATGCTCTGCTTCGTGCTTGAGCAGAAGGGATATGAAACAGTAGAAGCAGAAGATTACGCCGATGGACTGGCAAAGGTGCGCGAACCCTACCCCGAACTCATCGTGCTGGACTGGATGATGCCAGGTGGCAGTGGTATCCAGTTCCTCAAGCAGCTCAAGCAGGATGAGATGACTCGCCAGATCCCGGTGGTGATGCTGACCGCCCGGGGCGAGGAAGAGGACAAGGTGCGCGGGCTCGAGGCCGGTGCCGACGACTACATCACCAAGCCCTTCTCCCCCAAGGAGCTCACCGCCCGCCTGCACGCCGTGATGCGCCGTGTCTCTCCCACCTCGGTGGACGAGGTGATCGAGGTGCAGGGGCTAAAGCTGGATCCCGTTTCCCACCGGGTCAGTGCCGAGGAGAAGGCCCTCGACATGGGGCCGACCGAATTCAAGCTGCTGCACTTCTTCATGACCCACCCCGAGCGGGTCTACAGCCGCGAGCAGTTGCTCAACAACGTCTGGGGTACCAACGTGTATGTCGAGGACAGGACGGTGGACGTGCACATTCGCCGCCTGCGCAAGGCCATCGAAGAGACGGGGCACGACAGATTGATCCAGACGGTGCGCGGGGCCGGCTACCGCTTCTCGACCCGTCTCTAGGTCAGGGCCAGTGCCGCCAGCGCCTGCCGGCGGGCATTGGACCCGGCTCTTTGCTGTCTCTAGGAGATCTTAATGTTGCAACCTTACGCCTGGCGGCGACAGTTGTGGCGAATGGCGTTCTTCTACAGCCCCTTCGTCTTGGTAGGTTGGTTAATCGATCATCTCGTTCTCTGCCTGCTGGTGGCCACTGTGGTGCACCTGGTCTGGCACTACCGCTTCCAGAAGCGGCTGTCGGACTGGCTGTGGCACGATCGCAGCCTGGTGCCGCCCCACGGCAGCGGCAGTTGGGAGCACATCTTCAACGGCATCTACAAGTTGCAACAGCGTCACCGGGCCCGGCGCCGGGAGCTGGCGGGCCTCATCCGCCGTTTTCGGGAAGGGGCGGAGGCGCTGCCCGATGCGGCCGTGGTGTTTCGCACCGACGGCAGCATCCTCTGGTGCAACCGGCTGGCGGAGCAACTGCTCGGCTTTCGCTGGCCCGAGGATGCCGGCCAGCACATCGGCAACCTGATCCGTCACCCCGCCTTCGTCGCCTATCTGGGCAAGGGGCAGTATGACGAGCCGTTCGAGATGCACTCCCCCATCAACGAGGAGAAGTTCCTCGAATTTCGCATCATGCCCTATGCGGAGGACCAGGCCATGCTGGTGGTGCGGGACGTGACCCGGCTGCGCAGCCTGGAGAAGACGCGCAAGCACTTCGTCTCAAACGTCTCTCACGAGCTGCGCACCCCCCTCACCGTGCTCAAGGGGTATCTGGAGATGACCGAGGAGCCGCCGCCCCCCGCCATGTGGGCCAAGGCGCACAAGGTGATGATGGAGCAGACGATCCGCATGGACAATCTGGTCAACCAGCTGCTCACCCTGTCGCGCATCGAGGCGGCGCCCACCGTGGATCTCTCCCATCTGGTGGACATGCCCGCCATGCTGGGGCTGCTGGAGCAGGAGGCGCGGGCGCTCTCCGGCGAGCGGGCCCACGAGATCGTCTTCATGGTTCAGCCCAATCTGCTGGTGCGCGGGGATCAGGATCAACTGCGCAGCGCCGTCTCCAACCTGGTCTACAACGCCATCCACTACACCCCGGCGGGGCGCAAGATCACCGTGGAGTGGCGCAAGCAGGGGAGCATGGCGCTGTTTGCGGTGCAGGATGAGGGGGAGGGGATCCCCCCCGAGCATCTGGCGCGGCTCACCGAGCGGTTCTATCGGGTCGACAAGGCCCGCTCGCGCCACACCGGAGGGTCCGGGCTCGGCCTTGCCATCGTCAAGCACGCCCTGAGTCATCACGATGCCCATCTCGATATCGAGAGCCGGGTCGGTGCGGGCAGCCGCTTCAGCTTTCTCATTCCCGCCCGCATGGTGCTGGTGAAATAATATTTTGTGTCAATGTGTTAGCAACGAGAGAAGGGCTGCATCGCAGCCCTTTTTTCATCCGGGCCACTCTCGGCCCATGTCATCAAAGTGTCATATAAATTCCATAAATTTGTCACTGCCAGGCCAGATACTGGCGCCGTCTTAAAGAACGGACCTTCTGTAACACTGGAGAAGGAGTGGTGCTGGCCCACGGATCATTGCGATCGGGTGTCAACCACGTTTAGACGTCAACCTGACGATTGCCTTCTGCAACCTTGGACTTGGAGAGATTGGATGAAACTCAACAAACTGGCTGGTGTCATCGGATTCACCGCAGCAACCCTGTTTTCTGTCAGCGCTCTGGCTGCCGGTGTGGATAAAGACCTGCCGGAATACACACCGACCAGCGGCATCTCGGGCAACCTGTCCTCTGTCGGCTCGGACACCCTGGCCAACATGATGACCCTGTGGGCCGAAGAATTTAAGCGCATGTATCCCAACGTCAACGTGCAGATCCAGGCCGCCGGTTCTTCCACCGCACCGACTGCCCTGACCGAGGGCGTCGCCCAGTTTGGCCCCATGAGCCGCGCCATGAAGGCCGGTGAAGAGGAGGCATTCGAGAAGCGCTACGGCTACAAGCCGACCGCCATCCGCGTCGCCGTCGATGCCCTGGCCGTGTTCGTCAACAAGGACAACCCCATCAAGGGGCTGACCATGTCGCAGATCGACGCCATCTTCTCCAGCACCCTCAAGTGCGGCGAAGCCAAGGCGGCCACCAAGTGGTCTGATCTGGGTCTGGACGGCAGCTGGTCCGGCAAGGATCTGCAACTGTTCGGTCGCAACTCCGTGTCCGGTACCTACGGTTACTTCAAGGAACACGCCCTGTGCAACGGTGACTTCAAGAGCGGCGTGAACGAGCAGCCGGGCTCCGCCTCCGTGGTACAGTCCGTCTCCTCCTCCCTGAACGGCATCGGCTACTCCGGTATCGGCTACGTCACCTCCGGCGTACGCGCCGTTCCGCTCTCCAAGGATGGCAAGACCTTCATCGAGGCGAGCTCCGACAACGCCATCACCGGCAAGTACCCGCTGTCGCGCTTCCTGTACGTCTACGTGAACAAGCATCCGAACAAGCCGCTCTCCCCGATGGAGCAGGAGTTTGTGAAGATGATGCTCTCCAAGGCGGGCCAGACCATCGTTGCCAAGGACGGCTATGTGCCGGTCCCGGCCAAGGTGGTTCAGGCCGACCTGAAGAAGCTGGGCATCATGTAACAGAACATGCCCTTGCAGAAAAACGAGCCCCATGCGGGCTCGTTTTCATTGGTGCGCCCCAGGATCTTTTTGGTCGCAGGGCGCAGCGCCCGGCTTGCGCCGGGCGGCGGCATTTCCGAGAATAGGGCAACTTCACGGCAAAGGACCCTCTCATGCGCGCATCTTCCCTCTCCAGACTGGCCCTGACGGCCTTGTGCAGCGCCCTGCTGGCCGGCTGCGCCCAGTCACCGACCGGTCGCAACCAGATGTTGCTTTTCTCCCCCCAGCAGATGAACCAGCTGGGTGCCGATTCCTTCACCCAGATGAAGCAGCAGGAGAAGGTGAGCACGGATGCCAGGATGAATGCCTATGTGGGCTGCGTGGCCAAGGCGGTGACCGCCCAGGTGCCTGCCAGCTATGGCATCACCAGCTGGGAGGTGGTGGTGTTCGACTCCAAGGAGATCAACGCCTTCGCCCTGCCCGGCGGCAAGATAGGCGTGTACAGCGGCCTGCTGAAAGTCGCCAAGAATCAGGACCAGCTCGCCACCGTCATCGGTCACGAGCTGACCCACGTGCTGGCCCAGCACTCCAACGAGCGCCTCTCCCGGGATCAGCTGACCGGTATCGGGCTGGCGGTGGCGGACGCCGCCATCGGCAGCAGCGACAGCCTCGGGGGCGCTGCCACCATGGCCGCCCTGGGCCTCGGGGTCCAGGTGGGGATAGCCCTGCCTTATGGCAGAACCCAGGAGAGCGAAGCGGACCGGCTCGGTCTCGAGCTGATGGCCCGCGCCGGGTTCAACCCGGCCGAAGCCGTCACCCTGTGGCAGAACATGAGCGCCGCCTCCGGTGGCAAGGCACCGCCCCAGCTGCTCTCCACCCACCCCAGCGACCAGAGCCGGATCGCCAACCTGCAGGCCCAGCAGGCCGAAGTGCAGCCCCTGTACCAGCAGGCGAAAGCATCAGGGCTGGTTCCCCAGTGCAAGGCGTAAGCCTGCGCCTGGCGCGTCCCGCCGATGCCGCCGCCATGACGGTGATGCAGCGGGCGAGCTGGCTGGCGGCCTACGGGGAGGTGCTGGGGGCCGACATGCTGGCCCAGTTGGCGGTGACCGACCACCTGCAGATCTGGCGACATCGGCTCGCCGAGCCCGGCCCCGTTCCCATGCTGGTCTGTCAGGACGACGTGGTCATCGGCCTGCTCTACTGGCAGCCCTCCTTGGAGGAAGGCTTGATGACGGCGCGGATCCGGGCGCTCTACCTTCATCCCGATCACTGGCGTCAGGGTCATGGCAAACGGCTGTGGCAGGCGGTGGCGGTGCAGATGCGCCGGGCCGGTTGCGAGTGCGTCAGGCTCTGGCTGCTGGATGGCAATCACATCGGCGAGGGATTCTACCTGCGCTGCGGCTTCATGTTCGACGGTCAGGAGCGCACCCTGATGAGCCTCGGACAACCTTGCCAACAGCGACAAATGTTCCGTTTGCTTTGAGCTGGCTCCCGTTTTTCGCCCTCGGTCACTTTATTTTTTTTGCGAATTAATACAATGTGCCCCATCTGGACAGACTGAGGTGGCCGGGTCCACCGCAAGGGAGTGTGGCATGTACTACGGATTTGACATTGGCGGCACCAAGATAGCGTTCGCTGTGTATGACGGCGCCTTGAATCTCTGTCACGAGGAGCGCATGAGCACTCCCGGCAATGATTACGAAGGGTTGCAGCAGCTGATCCGCGAGCGGGTCGAGGCGGCGGATGCGCGCTTCGGGGTGAAAGGGGTCGTCGGCATCGGGTTTCCGGGGATCCTCAATCGCCTTGACGGGAGCATAGTGGCGGCCAACCTGCCCGCCATCCATGGCCGCCATCTGGGGGCGGATCTGGCCGAACTGCTGGGCCGACCGGTCAAGGTCGACAATGACGCCAACTGTTTCCTCTGGTCGGAAGTGCATCAGGGGGCCGCAGACGGTGCTGGCAGCGCCCTCGGCGTCACCATAGGCACCGGCATCGGCGGCGCCGTCTACCTGGCGGGCAAGCTCATCCAGGGGCGCAACTGGCTGGCGGGGGAGATAGGTCACTACCCGCTGCCCGCCACCATCCTGATGAAATACCCGGATTTGCCCCGTCCCCGCTGTGGCTGCGGGCGCCTGGTCTGTTTCGAAACCTATGCGTCGGGTACGGGCCTGGAGCGGCTATACCACCATGTTCATGGGGAACGGGTGAGCGGCCACCAGATCGTCGCCCGTGCCGATGCCCGTGAGGCGGCGGCCCTTTCGACCATCGACTGCTGGCTCGAGATCATCGCCGCTGGCCTCGCCACCGCCATCTCGGTGATTGATCCCGATGTGGTGGTGCTGGGGGGCGGCCTGAGCGCCCTGCCAGCCCTCTATGAGGAGTTGCCCAAACGTCTGCCCGGCCACCTGCTGCCCGGTGTCGCCCTGCCGGCGATCCGCGAGGCCCGCTTCGGTGGAGCCGGCGGTGTGCGCGGTGCAGCCCTGCTCAATCTGTGAGATCGGACAGAGGGTCTGATCTCCCCGAACAAGGAGTCATCATGACCCGTCTTGAAATCTGTATCGACAACCTCGAATCCCTGTTCACCGCCCAGGCGGCCGGCGCCGATCGCATCGAGCTCTGCTCTGCGCTGGGGCTGG
This sequence comes from Aeromonas sp. s6, assembly GCF_040907815.1. Lineage (NCBI taxonomy): Bacteria > Pseudomonadati > Pseudomonadota > Gammaproteobacteria > Aeromonadales > Aeromonadaceae > Aeromonas > Aeromonas sp. s6. Next base: position 6,224 of record NZ_JBFOCN010000085.1, on the reverse strand, counting down.
GTGGCCTCACTCCCTCCTATGGCTTTATGCAGCTGGCTGCCCGCCACGCCACTGTGCCGGTGTACGCCATGATCCGTCCACGCGCCGGAGATTTTTGCTTCAACGACGGCGAGTTCGAGATGATGCTCTTGGATATCGCGGCCGCTCGTGCTGCCGGCCTGCAAGGGGTGGTGGTCGGTCTGCTGGATGAAGATGGACGGGTACCCGAAGGCAAGCTCCGGCAACTGGTCGAGGCGGCGGGGCCTCTCGGCGTCACCTTCCACCGGGCCATCGATCTCTCCTCCGACTGGCGGCTGGATCTCGAGACGATCGTCGCGGCGGGTTGCGAGCGCATTCTGAGCTCCGGCCATGCGCCGACCGCGCTGGCGGGGCTCGAAACCTTGCAGGCCATGCACCAGGCGCTGGCGGGACGGGCCAGCCTGATGCCGGGGGCCGGGGTCAACGCCGACAACGTGCGCACCATCATCGAATTCACCGGCGTCAATGAAGTGCACATGTCCGGCATGGGCTGGCGCGGCGGCATGGTGCCCCATGGAGTGAACATGGGCACCTCGGACGACGGCCGGGTCAACATCACCGACGGCGCCAAGGTCGCAGCGGTGCGGGCTCTGCTGGACAGGGCCTGATACAGACCGTGTGGCGGCATGGTGCCTCTCTCTGTGACGTCAACATGGGCACCTCGGACGACGGCCGGGTCAACATCACCGACGGCGCCAAGGTCGCGGCGGTGCGGGCTCTGCTGGACAGGGCCTGATACAGGCCGTGCGGCGCCATGGTGCCTCTCTCTTTGACGTCAACATGGGCACCTCGGACGATGGCCGGGTCAACATCACCGACGGCGCCAAGGTCGCAGCGGTGAGGGCACTGCTGGACAAGGCCTGATACAGGCCGTGTGGCGCCATGGTGCCTCTCTCTGTGACGTCAACATGGGTACCTCGGACGGACGGCCGGGTCAACATCACCGACGGCGCCAAGGTCGCAGCGGTGCGGGCACTTCTGGACAGGGCCTGATACAGACCGTGCGGCGGCATGGTGCTCTGTTTTGCCCCCTTCTCCCCTTGCGGGAGAAGGGGTGGGGATGAGGGGGCCGATGTGAGGCGTCTCCCACCGGCGGGCAATTGAGGGGCGTCTTGGCAGCACGGTGCAAAAAAGTCTGTTATCATCCCGTCTCTTTTACCATCAGGACCCGGAGCAACCTCTCAATGTCCCAATACGACTCTATCGAACAGAAGGCCAGCTACGGCATCGGCCGCAACATGGGCGACCAACTGGCTCAGCAAGCCTTCGCCGGTCTGGATATCCCGGCCCTGCAACAAGGTCTGGCAGATGCCCTGAACGGCCTGGAGTTCGCGGTCAGCCGTGACGATATCAACGATGCCTTCCAGGTCATCACCGCCCGCATGCAGGAAGAGCAGGAAGCTGCCGCCAAGGCCGCTGCCGCCGAAGGCGAAGCCTTCCTGGCCGACAACGCCAAGCGCGCCGAAGTGAAGACCACCGACTCCGGTCTGCAATATGAAGTCATGGTCGAAGGCAATGGCGCCGTGCCGGTTGCCGGTCAGTCCGTGCGCGTGCACTACCACGGTACCTTCACCCACGGTGGCGTGTTCGACAGCTCCGTTGCGCGCGGCCAACCGGCCGAGTTCCCGGTGACCGGCGTGATCGCCGGTTGGGTGGAAGCGCTGCAGATGATGCCGGTTGGCTCCAAGTGGAAGCTCTACATTCCGCAGGATCTGGCCTACGGTGCCCGTGGCGCCGGCTCCATCCCGCCGTACTCCGCTCTGGTATTCGAAGTGGAGCTGCTGGACATCCTGTGATCCGGCTGGTGTGATGCAAACGGCGACCCTGAGGTCGCCGTTTGTTTTTGGACCGCCCAAACGGGCCATGTGCCTTCGGCGGGGATTTGGATATAGTCAGAGCGTCGTCCATTCCGGCCATGTGAGGGAGACACGCCATGGCAGCCATCATCGAGGTCGTCGATCTCGTCAAGCACTTCCCCGGCGTCAAGGCGGTGGACGGGCTCAGCTTTGCCATTCCCGCCGGCAGCTGTTTCGGCCTGCTCGGCCCGAACGGAGCGGGCAAGACCACGACCATAGAGCTGCTGGAGGGGATCCTCACCCCGGACAGCGGCCAGATCCTGTTTCACGGCGCCCCGCGCGGCCCGGATTATCGCTCCCGCATCGGCATCCAGTTCCAGCACACGGCGCTGCAGGATTTCCTGACGGTGCGCGATACCCTGCGTCTGTTCGCCAACCTCTACCCCAATCCCTTGCCACGGGAGCTGCTCATCGATCTGTGCGCCTTGGGCGAGTTCATCGACAGGGACAGTCGCAAGCTCTCGGGGGGCCAGCGTCAGCGCCTGCTGCTGGCCCTGGCCCTGCTCGGGGATCCCGAACTGCTGTTTCTGGATGAGCCCACCACAGGACTGGATCCCCAGGCGCGCCACCACTTCTGGCAGCGAATAGAGGCGATCAAGGCCCAGGGCAAGACGGTGGTGCTCACCACCCACTACATGGACGAAGCGCAGCAGCTATGCGATCTGATTGCCATCGTCGATCACGGCCACCTGCTCAGTCTGGATACGCCGGCTGCCTTGCTGGCGCAACACTTCGACGGCGTGCTGGTGCGTCTTGGGGGGCACCCGGCCCTGGCTGGGCTCGGCTATCCCCTGCGTCCGGTCGGCGATCAGGTGGAGCTCTGTTGCCCCGACGTGGCGACCCTGTTGCCAGCCTTGCTGGATCTTGGTGTGCCGCTCACCGGCATGCAGGTGCGCTCCCCCAATCTGGAAGATCTCTTCCTGAACCTGACCGGTCACAGCCTGCGGAGCGGCGCATGAGAGGGATGACCGAGTTCTGTCTGACCGTGGCCCCCGTGCTGCGGTACGCCTTGCCGACATGCAATCCCGGGAGTGGACGATGAAGGGATCCCTCAAGCGCATCGGGGCGCTCTTCTATGCCCGCACCCTCGAGTTCGTACGCGATCGCGCGGCCCTGGTGTGGAACCTGCTTTTCCCGCTCCTGCTGGTCATCGGTTTCTCCCTCATCTTCTCCGGCCCGCCCAAACCGCTGGTACAGATCGGGGTGGTGGGGGAACTGCCCGCAACCTATGCCCCGCTGCGCGCCGTGCCGCTGCTCAAGATCATCCCCTATGACGAGGCGTCGAGAGGTCAGCTCAAGGTCCGTCACCATCAGCTGGACCTGCTGCTCTCACCCGCTGGGGGGCGTTACTGGATAAACCCGGACGCTCCTCAGGGGGCCATGGCCGAGTATCTGCTGCGCCAGGCGGTCCAGGTGCCCTTGCAAAGAGAGACTCTGAGCGGGCGCGCCATCCGCTACGGCGACTGGCTGCTGCCCGGGGTGATCGGCATGAACCTGATGTTCTCCGGCCTGTTCGGGGTCGGGTTCGTCATCGTGCGTTATCGCAAGAACGGGGTGCTGAAACGGCTGCGAGCCACGCCGCTCGGCGCGCTGGAGTTTCTCTTCGCCCAGTTGCTGTCACGGGTGCTGATCACCCTGGTGGTGAGCCTGCTGGTCTTCTGCGCGGCCTACTGGCTGCTGGATGTGCCCCTCATCGGTTCGGGGTGGCTGCTGCTGGTGATCGCCCTGGCGGGAGGAACGGCCATGGCCTCCCTTGGCCTGCTCATCGCCGCTCGCCTGCAGAACGAGGAGCTGGCGAGCGGTTTGCTCAATCTCATCAGCTTGCCCATGATGTTTTTATCCGGTGTCTGGTTCTCGCTGGAAGGCGCGCCCGCCTGGCTGCAGCAGCTTGCGGCCAGGCTGCCCCTCAGCCAGATCATCGAAGCAGCCCGCGCCGTGATGCTGGAAGGGGCGGGATGGCAGGAGGTGGCAGGCCCTCTGGGTCAGGTCATGGTGTTCGCCCTGGTGTGCATCTCGCTGGGCGCCATGCTGTTCAAATGGAGTGCAAAATGAAACCTGTTCTGTGGTTGTTGCTGGTGGCGGCCTTGCCTGTGCAGGCAGGTACCCTGCGTTGCAAGAACGCTTTGCTGACCGAGGGAGACACCACGGCAGAGCTGCTGGTTCGCTGCGGCCAACCGATGCTCAAGGAAGATCTCACCCGCTTCGAGGAGAACGGCTTCGGGGCGAGAGTAACGGTCAAGTATGCCGAGCGCTGGACCTACAACTTCGGCAAGCGGGAATTCATGCAGTTTGTCACCGTCGAAAACGGCGTGATCACCGACATTGCGGATGGTCCACGGGGAGGATGACCTCCTGGTTTTCTGAAGCCCAGCCTGCGGGAGATGAGGTCGCCATTTCCCCGTCTTTTACCTCTTTTTCTGTTTCTTTTCCCTGCCTGTTATCGCCATTTTCCATATGGGGTCATGCTGTCTCACTCTGGTGCTTTTGGCATAAAACCGAATCTGATGAGTCAGTTGTCAGCAGAAATAGCTGCCCCAATGCGGTGCAGCCGATTTATTTTCGAAAAATAATCCTCATGCCAAGAAGGGTTTTAAGCAGCAGGCTATTTGGCAAATAAGGGTCTACTTTTGATTCTGAGAGTGCATATTCCCCCGTTTAGATATTTTGTTCTGTTGCACCATGGTTGGGCCGGATTGCACCGATTGACAGGTTTTTCTGCGGCTGGATAAGCTGCCAAAAAGCAGGGAAACGATGGCATCTCGCTAGATTTTGATGCCTGTTCGAATCAAACCACAGGGAAGAGTGACATGAAGCAGATACACAAGGCAGGTATGGTGATGGCGCTGTCGCTGATGGCAGCCAATGCGTGGGCGGACGGTACGCTGGATGCCGTCAAGAAGAAGGGATTCGTGCAGTGCGGGGTCGGTGACGGCCTGCCCGGGTTCTCCAACCCGGATGCCAAGGGAACCTGGACCGGGCTCGACGTGGACGTGTGCCGCGCCGTGGCCGCCGCGGTACTGGGGGACGCCAGCAAGGTCAAGTATGTCTCCCTCACCGCCAAGGAGCGCTTTACCGCCCTGCAGTCCGGGGAAGTGGATCTGCTCTCGCGCAACACCACCTGGACCCTGACCCGGGATGGGTCGCTGGGCCTCACGTTCGCCGGGGTGAACTACTACGACGGGCAGGGGTTCCTGGTCAAGCAGTCCCTCGGGGTCAAGAGCGCCAAGGAGCTTGACGGTGCCGCTGTCTGCATCCAGTCCGGCACCACCACCGAGCTCAACCTGGCCGACTATTTCCGCGCCAATGGCGGCATGAAGTCTGACTCTTATACACAAGTAGCGTCCTGAACGGAACCTTTCCCGTTTTCCAGGATCTGATCTTCTATGTGACTCCCAACATAGTAACGATCATGATAACTTCTGCTCTTCATCGTACGGCTGACTGGGCCAAATCTGTTTTCTCTTCGGCGGCGCTGGGTGATCCTCGCCGTACCACCCGTCTGGTTAACGTCGCCGCTCAATTGGCAAAATATTCTGGAAAATCAATAACCATCTCATCCGAGGGCAGTGAAGCCATGCAGGAAGGCGCTTACCGATTTATCCGCAATCCCAACGTTTCTGCCGAGGCGATCAGAAAGGCTGGCGCGATGCAAACGGTCAAGTTGGCTCAGAAGTTTCCCGAACTGCTGGCCATTGAGGACACCACCTCTTTGAGTTATCGCCACCAGGTCGCCGAAGAGCTTGGGAAGCTGGGCTCTATTCAGGATAAATCCCGCGGATGGTGGGTTCACTCCGTGCTCTTGCTCGAGGCCACCACATTCCGCACCGTAGGATTACTGCATCAGGAGTGGTGGATGCGCCCGGATGACCCTGCCGATGCGGATGAAAAGGAGAGTGGCAAATGGCTGGCTGCGGCCGCAACTAGCCGGTTACGCATGGGCAGCATGATGAGCAACGTGATTGCGGTCTGTGACCGCGAAGCCGATATCCATGCTTATCTGCAGGACAAACTGGCGCATAACGAGCGCTTCGTGGTGCGCTCCAAGCACCCACGCAAGGACGTAGAGTCTGGGTTGTATCTGTACGACCATCTGAAGAACCAACCGGAGTTGGGTGGCTATCAGATCAGTATTCCGCAAAAGGGCGTGGTGGATAAACGCGGTAAACGTAAAAATCGACCAGCCCGCAAGGCGAGCTTGAGCCTGCGCAGTGGGCGCATCACGCTAAAACAGGGGAATATCACGCTCAACGCGGTGCTGGCCGAGGAGATTAACCCGCCCAAGGGTGAGACCCCGTTGAAATGGTTGTTGCTGACCAGCGAACCGGTCGAGTCGCTAGCCCAAGCCTTGCG
>NZ_JBFOCN010000084.1:0-30426 GCF_040907815.1 Aeromonas sp. s6 | reverse complement strand
GACATGACGAAACAAGGACATCCCGATAATGGCCCATAGCACCCGCTCCATGGGCATGCGCCGTCGGCGCAAGGAGACGGAGCCCGTCTCGGCCAAGCAAGCCTGCACCAGTTCAGGTGACAGCAGGTCAGACAGGGACTCAAACTTTCCGGGAGGACAGGCGTGAATGAAGTCGAGAGCTTGGTCGATACGCATAAAAAAATCCGAAACCCAACAAGGAGTTTCGGATTCTTACACAGCCTGAGGATCGGTCAATGGATCCTTAACTGATCGGCATTAGGCTCAATCAGCCCGTTTTTTTATGTTTCCCATGAGCGTCCATGGGCCTGTACACGTGTCATCAGCCAGCCCTGGGCCAGACGACCCCCAGCTTGCGCCCCTGATCGGTCTGGCTGGCCAGGGTGTCGAACCGCGCCCGGGTGGCCTCCAGCACCGCCTGCCCTGCCTGCCAGCCCTGATGCTCCAGGGTTGGGCAATCCCGGGTCACCGGCAACTGGGCGAGGCGCGTGCCAAGCTGGCTCACGCTCTCCAGCAGGATATCCTTGTGACGGCTCTCGTAGTCGAACATGGCCGCCACCAGCTTGTCCCACTTCTGCCGCTCCTTCTCGGGCGCTCTGGCCTTGTCCATCCAGTTCGGCACCCGGACCTTGATGCGGACCGTCACGTCGGCCTGATCCAGCTCGCAACGCGCCGGTGTCGGCCTGGTCTGCAGTTGCCAGGAGAGCTGGTAGCTGGCCCTGCCGATGTGTCCGTCCGCCTGGGCGGGGGACAGAGCGGTGATCTGGCGCATCACGGCGGCCACATCGGCACCGGAGACCCGATAAAACTGAAAGTCGACCTTGATGTCGGGCACCACCCGAATACCGCTATAGTGAGATGGCGCTGCCCCGATTGAGGCGGCATACATGAGGGCCGCCACCACCCCTGTCTTGCTAAAGAGTCCCATCTGCTTGTGGCCTTGCCCCTTGTGAGTCCCAGCTTAATTTCAATTAATAATCAATGAATTAATAGTCAGAATGGAGAGTAACCGCGATCCCGGGCGCTGTCACCTGCTGTCGGTATCCGGGCGCGGCAAGCGTGCGAAATATCACACGGGCCGCATCGGGATTTGCAGGCGAGATCACAGGCAGCCATCGATGTCATGGTGAAATACTCCTTATGAGGTAATAATCCTGGCGTTTTTGTTGGTGCATGTCGACCTAACCAGTGCAATCCCCGGTTATCCCGTGCAGGCCCAGCGTCACTACATTCTCAGGAAACTACTTTATGATGGAACTCCTTATTGGCACCCTGGTCACCCTGGCCGTGGGTCGCTACATCTTCAAGGGCTATTCGGCCACCGGGGTATTGCTCAGCGGCGGTCTGCTGCTGCTGGCCATCACCGCCCTGATGGGCAAGGCCGTGCTGCCCGCCAGCGTCACCTCCACCGGCCACGTTGCCACCGACGTGTTCGAATACGTGCGCTTCCTGCTGGTGGATCGGGGCGGCGGCCTCGGCATGCTGATCATGGTGCTGTGCGGCTTCGCCGGCTACATGAGCCACATCGGAGCCAACACCATTTTGGTGAAGCTCGCCAGCAAACCCCTTGGCATCATCAAGTCCCCCTACATCCTGCTGGTGGCCGCCTACCTGGTGGCCTGCGCCATGTCGCTCGCGGTCAGCTCCGCCACCGGCCTCGGGGTACTGCTGATGGCGACCCTGTTCCCGCTGATGGTCAATATGGGGATCTCCCGTGGCGCCGCGGCCGCAGTGTGCGCCTCCCCGGCCGCCATCATCCTCTCCCCCACCTCGGGGGACGTGGTGATGGCCGCCCAGGCCGCCAACATGGAACTCATCGAGTTTGCCTTCAAGCTGACCCTGCCCATCTCGCTGACTGCCATCGCCGCCATGGCGGTGACCCACTTCTTCTGGCAGCGCTATCTGGATCGGAAATCAGGTGAACACAACGCCGCCGTCGCCCCGAGCGATCTCGTCACCGATGCCCCCGGCTTCTACGCCATCCTGCCCTTCACCCCCATCATCGGCGTGCTGCTGTTTGACGGAAAACTGGGCCCCAAACTCGACATCGTCACCATCATCGTCATCTGCCTGGTGCTGGCAGCCCTGCTGGAGCTGGTACGCAAACGCAACGGCCGCGAGCTGCTGGACGGACTGCAGGTGTGCTGGCGCAGCATGGCCGACGCCTTCGCCGGCGTGGTGATGCTGCTGGTGGGGGCCGGGGTATTCGCCCAGGGCCTGATGGGCCTCGGCTTCATCGCCAACCTCCTGGATCTGGCCCAGAGCTTTGGCACCGGCGGCATCGTCATCATGCTGATGCTGGTGGTCATCACCACCCTGGCCGCCTTCACCACGGGCTCCGGCAATGCTCCTTTCTACGCCTTTGTGGAGCTCATCCCCCACCTGGCCACCAGCCTTGGCGTCAACCCCGCCTACCTGGTGATCCCCATGCTGCAGGCCTCGAACCTGGGCCGGACCATCTCGCCGGTCTCCGGGGTAGTGGTCGCCTGTGCGGGCATGGGCAACCTCTCCCCGTTCGAGGTGGTCAAGCGCACCTCACTGCCGGTCGCCGTGGGCCTGCTGGTGGTGATCCTCGCCACCCAGATCATGGTGCCCGCCTGAGGCAGCGGGCACCCNACCGGGTGCCCGTCCCTCTTTTCTCCCCTGTCGGCCCGGTGTTCGCCGGGCTGGCATCCCCCCCGCCCCATGCAGTAGACTCGGTGCTCTTTTTCTCTAAGGAGGACCGAAATGAGTATCACGGTTCAACTTGCCCACTTCAGCGACTGCCACTCCCATTTCGATGGCGCCCCCATGCGCTTCTCCCCCGTCGGCGAATCCGAGTGGCGTACCCAATGCGGTGGCTATGGGCGCATCCTGAGCCGGCTCACCACCCTGCGCCGGCAGGCCGGGGCGGCGGGCCAGACCTGCCTGTTCCTGCACGGCGGCGACACCTTCCAGGGGTCCCTCTACTTCAACCGCTTCAAGGGACGGGCCAACGCCGATCTGCTGGCACTGCTGCGACCGGATGCCATGGTGATCGGCAACCACGAGTTCGATCTGGGCAACGGTCCCCTGGTGGAGTTCCTGCGCCAGCTCGATTTTCCCGTGCTGGCCGCCAACATCGACAGCCGCCTGGAGCCCGCCGATGCCCCCCTGAGGCTGCAGGGCCTGCCGCAGCTGTTTGACGCGAGCCGCCCCTGGCACAGGCGCGTCATCGACGGCGTCCCCTTCGCCCTGCTCGGCATCACGCTGCCACAGATGGCCGCCATCGCGAGCCCCGATCCCCACACCCGTTTCCACGGCATCGAGGAGACCCTCGGTGCCGCCCTCGCCGAGATCAAGGCTGCGGGGATCCACCACATCATCCTGCTCAGCCACCTGGGGCTCGAGCAGGACAGGCGGCTGGCCGCACGCTTCCCCGAGATCAGCCTCATCGTCGGCGGCCATACCCACAGCCTGCTGGGGGATCTGGCGCCCCTCGGACTCGAGAGCGAGGGGGAGTACCCACTGATGGTGAACGGCGTCGCCATCCTGCACGCCGCCCACAGTGCCCTCTGTCTCGGGGTCTGCGAGCTGGAGTTTGACGCCCTCGGCCGGGTCACCCGCAGCCGTGGCCAGCTGGAGTGGCTGCCCTGGCAGCCCTGGCCTTTTGCCTCCCAGCCGCCTGCAGGCCTGCACTTCTGCGAGCCGGCCCCCGAGCTGGAGCAGCACCTGGCCAGGCGCTACCGGCCCGAACTCGAGACCATGACCCGGCGCGTGGTGACCCGGCTCGCCGATCCGCTCCACCACCAGCGACTACCCGATGCCAGCCTGCCCGCCGGCAGCCAGGTCGCCCCCCTGGTGGCCGGCGCCATGCTGGCCGCCGCCCGCGAACAGGTCGGTCAGGTGGACTTCGCCCTGCACAACGCCGGCGGCGTGCGCTGCTCCCTCGAACCCGGGCCGCTGAGCGAAGCGGACATCGCCGGGCGCCTGCTGCCCTTTGCCATCCCCCTCACCCTCTACCGGGTGCACGGCCACGAGCTCGCCGAGGCGCTGGAGGGCGCCATCGACAACGCCACCAACAACGGCGTGGTCGGCAATGGCAGCGGCAGCTTCCCCTACACAGCCGGGGTGCGCTTCTGCTATCGCGCCGATCTGCCCAAAGGCAGCCGGATCACCCGCCTGGAGTGGGAGGCCAGCCCGGATCACTGGCAAGCGGTCGAGCCAGAGGCCATCTATCGTGGCGTCTCCAGCGCCTATACCGCCTCCGGCAAGGAGGGCTACACGGCCCTGGCCCGCACCCTGACCCAGCACAACCAGGAGCTCGGCATCACCCTGGCGGATGCCTTCATCCGCTGGGCCCGCCACCTGCCCGAGCTCGCCCCCCAGCCGCCGCTGGTGGAATACCAGGGTCTGCCCGCCCACTGATGGCGTGCCGGGGCCGCCCCGGCACCGGGTATTCCCTTGTCAGAACACGGGCCGCGCCTTCCCCGGGACGCGGCCCGTCTGCCAGAACCGCCGGCCTGCACAGAGAGCACAGTGGCACAGGCATCAGGCCGGGACTCGGCAACCGGCCCTGCTGTTTCAGCGTGCCAGGCGTCTGAAAACGTTACTTTTACGAATTATTTCAAGCCCCTTCCCTTGCCCCATTGCATCATGGGGCCAGGGTCGGCAAGATAAGCCCGCTTTTTCAGTCTTTCCCGCAGGAACAGTTCACCCATGAATCACGCCATCCGTTTTACCCCGCAGCGCCACAATCCCGGGCTCAGGCCGCTGGTTATCCTGCTCACCGCCCTGATGGCGTTGCTGTTCTGCCTGCGCAACCCGCTGTTTCACGGCATGGCGCCGGGATTCGATGCCTCCCTGTTCGCGGTGATGGGCAAGATGTGGAGCGAGGGGGGCGTGCTCTACCGGGACATGATCGACATCAAGGGGCCCATGATCTTCGCCCTCGATGCCCTCGGTTACTCCCTCGGCGGCTTCTTCGGGATCTGGCTGCTGGAGTGGGCGCTCTGCTGGCTGGGGCTGCTGGCAAGCTGGCAGGCCTTCGCCCAGCTCGGGCTCTCCCTGCGCGCCCGCCTCGGCAGCATGCTGGCGTTACTGGCGCTCTACAGCACTCGCTACTACTACGGCAACATGACAGAGGACTGGACATTCCATCTGGCCCTCATCGCCCAGTGGGCTTTCATCACCATGCTGCTGGACAAGCGATTCAGCTGGGGACCGGCCCTGGTCGCCGCACTCACCTTCGCCATCGTGGCCTGGATGCGCACCAACAACGGCGCCTTCTGGGGTGCCTGGTATCTGGTGCTCTTCTGTCACTGGTGCCTGCGCGAGCAGTGGCGCTGCGCCTTTGCCCTGCTCTTTTCCAGCCTGCTTGGACTGGCCCTCGTCGGCGGCCCGCTCTATGCCTACTTCCAGCACCACGACGTGCTGGCCGAGTTCAAATACTACGCCTTCGGCATCTTCTTTGAAGGGAGCTACGGCAACGGCTTCTCTCCTGAGGTGGGCGCCGTCGGTCTGCTGCGCACCGGCCTCATCATGCTGCTGCCCGCCTTCCTCGTGCTGATGCTCGGGCGCCGCCAGGAGTGGTATCTCCCCGCGCTGTGCGCCACCCTGCTGGGGGTGCTGTTCACCCTGATCGCCAACTCGGTCTCCGGCCATGTGTTCGATCACTATGACGTGCTCTATCTGCAGCTTGGCCTGCTGCCGCTCGCCTGCCTGCTGGACAGAAGCGAGCAGCGATCCGATGCCCTGGGGCTACTTTGCATCTCCCTGGTGGTGCTGACCGCCAGCTGGTTGCTGGCCCAGCAGCTCGGCTATGGCTGGAGCACCAAGGAGTGGTCTCTGGAGCGGGTGCGCGAGGTGCTCGGCAACAGCCTGCTGTGGGCCTTGCCCGTGCTCATTCTGGTCCCGCTCTGGCGCGCCTGGGACGTGCGAAGCGCCACCCCCTGGCTCGCCTCGCTGGCCATGCTGGCGCTGCTGGTCAACAACGCCTGGGAAGGCAATCTCAAGGGCAGGCCGTTCAATCCCCCCGCCCAGGTCAGGGTCGATCGTATCCTGGCCGAGACGGCGCCCACCGACAAGATCTGGGTCGATGGCATCCAGCCGCAATACTACCTCTGGACCGATCGCCAGCCGGCCTCCGCCTATCTGTTCTTTGCCAACGTCAACCCGCCCTACGATGTGCGCGAGCGGGTGCTGGCTGACATCCAGCGCCAACAACCCAAATTCATCATCGCCAAACCGGAGCGGGTGGCACAGGAGCTCAAGACTCCGACCTCCCCCTCCCACCTTGCCTTCTACCAGTATCTGGCAGCCCAGTATGAAGAGGTGGACCCGGGCCTGTACCGGCGCCGCTAATCAGGCACACAGAAGGGGCCATCCTGGTGGTGGCCCCTTTTCGTTGTCGTCATAAAGAGGGGGGCCGACCATGTTCAAGGGGCCCCATCCTGACTACAATGGCGCTCTTTTTTGCGGCAGAGGGAAGAATCATGGCGGAGCTGACTTATCTGGGGGGCTATCCGGAGCCACTCAAGGCTCAGGTACAGCAGTTGATTGCGGCGGGCAAACTCGGCGAGATGCTGGCCAAGCGCTACCCGCAAACCCACCTCGTCCAGAGCGACAAGGCGCTGCTCGCCTATACCATGGAGCTGAAGAACCGCTACCTGAAAAGCTCCGCGCCGCTTTCCAAGGTGATCTTCGACGGCAAGATCAACGTGATCAAGGATGCCCTGGGACTGCACACCTATGTCAGCCGGGTGCAGGGCAGCAAGCTCAAGGCCAAGAACGAGATCCGCATCGCCGCCCTGTTCAAGGAGGCCCATCCCGCCTTTCTCAAGATGATAGTGGTGCATGAGCTGGCCCACCTGAAGGAGAAGGATCACAACAAGGCTTTCTACCAGCTCTGCCAGCACATGGAACCGGACTATCATCAACTGGAGTTCGATCTCAGGCTCTGGCTCACCTGGCGTGATATCGAGCGTACCGCCCGCTGATCCCCTTGCAAGGAGGCAAGATGCGCCCATGGCACACACCTGTCCAGCCCGTTCGCCATGGGCACTGGTTGCTCCCGGGGCTGATGCTCTGGCTCTTCTCCCTGCCGCTGTCGGCCACCGAACGCTGGCAACGTGATGACTACCTTGTCCAGAGCTTCATGGAAATCGCCATGAAACGGGAGTATGGCCATGAACAACAGGAGCACTTCTCCCGCTGGCCGGGCCCCGTGCGTCTCAAGCTCGTCAACGAATTCGGCGACAAGCCGCTACAGGCCGAGGTCGTCAAGGTACAGACCCGTCACCTGAGCAGGATCACCGGTCACCCCATCGAGATTGTCAGCGACAACCCCAATCTCACCCTCATCATGACCCGGCACAAACAGATGGCGAGCTGGGCTGCACGCACCATGCGCCAGGACGAGTCGGTGCGCATCGCCCTCAAGGAGGGGATCTGCCTGGCCAACTTCGCCACCAACGATCGCCACGAGATAGCCCGTGCCACCATCATCATCCCGGTGGATTACAGTCGGGCTAAGGGCCGTTTCCTCGACTGCGTGGTGGAAGAGCTCACCCAGGTGATGGGGCTGCCCAATGACTCGGACAAGGTGTTCCCTTCCATCTTCAACGATCGCAGCATCGACAGCTTCCCGACCGGACTCGATTACCTGCTGCTCAAGCTTGCCTATCACCCTGCCCTCCATAGCGGCATGACGGCCGACGAGATACGCAAGGCCCTGCCTGCCGCCCTCAAGACGCTGCGCGCCAACGGTGACATCGCACAGGCCAGTCAGCGGGTCCAGGTCGACAGCCTCAGGCGCTGGGCAGGGCTGTGAATCCGGCCTTTACGCCCCACTTCCCCTAAACACAAGACGCAGCCTCTGGCTGCGTCTTGTTCATTATTCCACTCTTCAACTCTCTCCCCTCTCTTTCCACCCTGCTCGCTGGTGCGAAGCCCGAGGCCGAGGTGGACACTCATGGGGTGAGGCCGGTCAGGCTTCCTCGGTTTCCGCCTCCGGCATCCAGCTGTCGGCGTTCTCCCACACCTCCTGCACCATGGCTTCGGCCAGATCCTTGTCTTCCTTGCTGGCGCGGCTGACCGTCAGGGCCATGGCACTGCCCGGCGCCACCCGCACATGCAGATCGGGGAAACGCTCGCCCAGTTGCTTGAGCAACTCCTGGCGCAGCGCCTCCATGGTCGAGGTGGGGATCTGATGTTTTCTGTCGATGATGATTTCCAGGCGCATAGGGTACTTCTCCGTGACATTTACTGTATTTTTATACAGTAAAATTAAAAAGTAAAGACGGACCCACGCTTTGTCTGCCGCAACATTGCAGCCCCTCCCGACTTGTACCATCCCACCTTCCTGATGATCCGGTGCTTTCGGCCTCTTCGCACGGTCAGGCGAGAAAAACAGTTGATATTGATTCTCATCCATTGCATCATTTGGTTATGTTACAACATAACAAAAAAGGTCATCATGCGTCCCCATATTCACCCTGAATACCGCAAAGTTCTGTTCCACGATCTTGCCAGCAACACCTACTTTCTGATCGGCTCCACGCTGGCCACTGACCGCACCAAGGAGTGGGAAGATGGCAACACCTACCCCTATGTGACGCTGGATGTCTCCAGCGCTTCTCACCCCTTCTACACCGGCAAGCAGAAGCAGGTCGGCAAGGAGGGACAAGTCGCCCGCTTCGGCCAGCGATTCGGTCAATTCTTCGGCAAAGGAAAAGAGCAAAAATGAAGGTTCTCGCCTCCCTGAAATCCGCCAAGTCACGTCACCCGGACTGCCAGATCGTGCGCCGGCGCGGCAAGCTGTTCGTCATCTGCAAGAGCAACCCCAGGTTCAAGGCCCGTCAGGGCTGATAGCCTCCCTCTGTCCCGAAACAACAAAGCCCTCATCACGAGGGCTTTGTTGTCTGAATGGCCGCCTCACAGCGGGGTGGCGCATTTGCGATATTCGGTGGGGCTGACCCCGACCCGCTTTCGGAACACCCGGGAGAAGTAGAGCTGATCGTCATAACCCACCTGCTGACCTATGGTGGCGACCGACAGCGGCGTGGTCTGCAACAGCAGCTTGGCCCGCATGATGCGCTGATCCTCGCGCCAGCGCACTATGCTCACCCCCACCTGCTCGCGAAACAGGTGCGCCAGCCGCGAAGGGGACAAAAACACCTGCTCCGCCAGGGCCTCCACCGAGATCTCGGCCGAGAGCGATTCGCTCAGGATCTGGCACGCCTCGTGAACCCGGTGATCGATGGCGGGATAAGCGTCCTGGGAGGAGGCCTCGTAGCAGCGAATGAGCAGCCGCTCAAGCAGGTTCATGGCCAGCTGCTCCGACATGGGCCTCAGCTGCTTGTGGGTCTCCTCGATGTCGAGGAAGAGGGCATCGAACTCGGCGAGCAGCTGGCTGTCTGGCAGTTGCAAGCGCCCCACCCGCTCCGTCACCTGGGGCCACTTGAGCCAGTCCGCCCAATAGGCCCGCGGCCGGAAATAGACCCAGCGGTGATACCACTCCCGGGCATCCGGCGCCCGGCCGTAATGGTGCACGGCGGCGGGCGGGAACAGCAGCAAGTCGCCAGGCTCCACGGTGAAGGCCTGCTCTCCCTGGAAGATCTGCCCCTTGCCCCTGATGGTCAGATTGACGATGAACCCCTTCATGCCGTGGGGCCTGTCGATGGTGAAATCGAGGGCACTCCCCTGCTCGATGGGGGTCATGCCCGACACCAGAAAGACATCGAACGCGTAACCGGGCAGCAGGGGATTGAGTTGTTTCGGCTTCTCTTTTTGCATCGAGGACATGGCGGAAAACAGGGTTTCGGTAAAAAAGTCGACATGGGCCATTGTAGAGATCCGGGGTAGGAACCCCCTATGTTCGCAAGCTGTTCGTTGTGAAATTGTTGAACTGGCTCACAGCTTGCCGGGGAAAACACCGGGCCGGCGCGAGGCCGGCCCGGTGACGAGGAAAGACATCGCTCAGATACGGGCTTTGCGCACCTGCTTGTAGCGGTCGAACAGCACGGCGGCGAGCAGGATGAGGCCACGCACCACGTACTGGGCAAACGGGGAGATGTTGAGCAGGTTCATGGCGTTCTCCATCAGCCCCAGGATCAGCACCCCGGCGATGATATAGGATATCTTGCCGATCCCCCCCTTCATGGAGACCCCACCCAGCACGCAGGCGGAGATCACCACCAGCTCGAAGCCGATGGAGGTCATGGGCTGACCCGAGGTCATGCGGGATGCGAGGATGATGCCGGCGAGCGAGGCGATGAGCCCGGTCATGGTGAAGATGATGATCTTGGTGCGCACCACGTTGACCCCGGCCAGACGCGCCGCCTCCTCGTTGCCCCCCATGGCCAGGGTATTGCGCCCGAAGGTGGTCTTGTTGAGCAGCAGACCGAACAACACGAAGCAGACAGCCGTCAGCCAGATGGGCGTCGGGATGCCAAGCAGGGCGGAGTTGCCAAGCTCGAAGAAGCCCTCCTCCACGATGCCCACCGCCTTGCCGTCGGAGATGATGTAGCCCACCCCGCGCGCCATCTGCATGGTGGCAAGGGTGGTGATGAGGGCGTTGATCTTGAATTTGGCCACGACGATGCCGTTGATGAGGCCAAAGACAAGGCCCACCGAGAGACCGGCCAGAATGCCGAGGGGGATGCTCTCGGTGGCGTTGATGCCCACCGCGCAGGCAACCCCGGAGCAGGCCACCACGGAGCCCACCGACATGTCGAACTCGCCGGAGGCGAGGCAGAACAGCATGCCGCAGGCCACCATGCCCGACATGGAGACGGCAAGCCCGAGCCCCCGCATGTTGATCAGGCTGGCGAAGTTGGGGACCAGCACGCAGGCGAGCAGGAACAGGATGGCGAAGATCACCAGCATGCCGTACTGATCCCAGATGCGGGTCAGTTGCAGGCGGGTACCGCTCGCCGCGGTGTCGTTGGCGGCTTGGCCGACCGAGGTCGTTGTTGTCATGGTATTTCTCCTGAAAATTCCGGGTGCTATCTCGTTGCGGTCAGCAGATCAACGGGCCGGCATGGCCAGATTGAGCGCCTTGACCTCGTTGGCCTCGTCGTGGGAAAGCTCGCCGGCGATCTCCCCCTCCCGCATGACCAGGATCCGATCCGCGATGCCCAGCACCTCCGGCAGCTCGCTCGAGACCACCACCACGGCGATGCCCACCTTGGCCAGATCGTAAATCACGTTGTAAATCTCGTTCTTTGCCCCGACGTCGATGCCTCGGGTCGGCTCGTCGAGCAGGATCACTTTCATGTCTTCCGACAGCCAGCGTCCCAGAATGGCCTTCTGCTGGTTGCCGCCGGAGAGGTTCATGATGGCCTGCTGGGGAGACGGGGTCTTGACCCGCATGTCGCGGATCCGCAGCCTCGCGTTCTCGTCCTCCCACTTCTGGTTGATCCAGAAGCCTCCCCACGCGTGGTGGCGGCGGGCGCTGATGTTGATGTTCTCCTGCACCGAATGGATGGGGATGATGCCGAGCGCCTTCCTGTCTTCGGTGCAGAGCATGATGCCGCTGCGAATGGCATCGATGGGGCTCTGAATGACCACCTGTTTGCCAAACACCGATATCTCGCCGCCACGGGGCGTCTCGGCGCCGAAGATGAGCTTCATCAGCTCGCTGCGCCCGGCCCCCACCAGGCCGAAGATGCCGAGGATCTCCCCACGCTTGACCTCAAGCGACACCGGCGCCTTCAGGCCGGGTCCCATCAGGTTCTTCGCCCTAAGGCCCACCTCCCCGTGCGCTCTGGGGCTGTAACTGTAGATGTCGGTGAGCTCGCGCCCCACCATGGTCTTGACCAGCAGATCCCGGTCCACCTCGGCCATGGAGGCGAAGGTGCGCACAAACTGGCCATCCTTGAATACCGTGATGGCGTCACAGAGGGCGAAGATCTCGTCCATGCGGTGGGAGACGTAGAGGATGACCTTGCCCTCGTCCCGCAGCTGGCGGATGACCCGGAACAGCTGCTCAATCTCACGCGACGACAGGCTGCTGGTCGGCTCGTCGAAGGCGATGACGCTGGCGTCCCGGGTCAGGGCCTTGGCGATCTCCACCATCTGCCACTGACCCAGGGACAGGTACTTGAGCGGCGTCTCGGGGGAGACATCCATCCCGAGGCGTGCCAGCTGCCTGGCTGCATCCTGATAGAGCTTCTCCCGATCGATGACGCCGCGCCGGGTCGGCAACTGCCCCAGGTAGATGTTCTCCGCCACGCTCATTTCAGGGACCAGGTGCAGCTCCTGATAGATGATGGCAATCCCGCTCTCAAGGGCATCGACCGTGTTTTGGAACACTTTCTCCTGACCCGCCAGCTTCACCACCCCGCGGGTGGGCGCCTGAAAACCGCTCAGGATCTTGAGCAGGGTGGACTTGCCGGCCCCGTTCTCTCCCATCAGCGCGTGTACCGTGCCCTGCTGGCAGGCGAAGGAGACGTTCTGCAGCGCCTTGACGCCGGGAAACTCCTTGCTGATGCCGCAAAACTCCAGATATGGAACTTGATTCATGAGA
The DNA here is from genome assembly GCF_040907815.1 of Aeromonas sp. s6. NCBI lineage: Bacteria > Pseudomonadati > Pseudomonadota > Gammaproteobacteria > Aeromonadales > Aeromonadaceae > Aeromonas > Aeromonas sp. s6. Next base: position 17,921 of record NZ_JBFOCN010000084.1, on the reverse strand, counting down.
TGACTCCAGCCAGCCGGCACGGCGCACTCCGCCATGCCGGCATGGGTACCAGGGGTGGGCGATTACAGCCCTTTCTTCTGCAGCTCGGCCTTGAAGTTGTCGCGGGTGATGAGCACCACGTCGGTCACCTCGGTGAATTTGGCGGGCTCGGCGTCGTTGACGACCCAGTCATGAAGCATCTGGATGCTCTTGTAGCCGTGCACGTCGGGGCTTGGCAGCAGGGAGCCGAGGAAGCCGGTGGCGCTGGACTTGGAGAGCTCGTTCACCGCATCCACCCCGTTGATGCCGATGCCGATGACGTTCTCCGGCTTGAAGCCCTGCCCTTCGGTGGCGCGCACGCCGCCCAGCACTGTGTTGTCATTCATGCCGACGATGAGCCAGTTCTTGACCTCGGGGTGCTGCACCAGCATGGAGTTGGCGGCATCCAGGGCACCCGGAATGTCGTTGCTCTTGGTGGGGGCGCGGTGGATCTGGCCTTCGGGGAAGCCGGCGGCCTTCAGGGCACCGAGGGAGCCTTCAACCCGGCGACGGGCGGTATCCAGCTCGTCAGCGGTGATGGCGAGCACGGCGCTGCTCTTCGGATCCCACTGGCGCTTCTGCATCTCCTTGTAGAGCTCCTGACCCTGACGCTCGCCAATCTTGGTGGCGGCCATCATCACCAGGGGCACCTGCTCCATGGGCTGGCCCTTGGCATTGACGAACTGGTCATCCACGGTGATGACCTTCAGATCCATGCTCCTGGCCTTGGCCATGATGGCGGCACCGAGTTTGGGATCCGGGGTACAGATGACGAAGCCCTTGGCGCCATTCGCCGCCAGACTGTCGATGGCATTGAGGGTCTTCTCCCCGTCGGGGACGGCTATCTTGATCACCTCGAAGCCCAGATCCTTGCCCGCCTTGTCGGCGAAGTTCCACTCGGTCTGGAACCAGGGCTCCTCGGGCTGCTTGACCAGGTAGCCCAGCTTCAGCGCTTCGGCCGAGAAAGCAGAATTTGCCATACCAAGGGCGAACCCCATCGCGATCATGCCTTTAACGATTTTGTTCATGCGAATGTCTCCAACGGTTCTATCAATCCATGTATCCACGCAGTGCTGCTCGTTGAGTCAATCAAGTCGCAGCCATATAAAAACATGCTTAAACAGGACTTTATTGTTGTTGCTGGTTGAGCGAACCAAGTTGTAATCGTTTTCACAATTAAAAATGGAGAGCAGGATCACGTCATGAGATTGCAGCCATTTCGTCTATATAATTAGCAATTTCGTCACATATTGAATTTTAGAGAGCCGTCACCCTGTCGCACTGACAGCGTTAAAATCCATATTTCCAGCAGCCAATGGCTAACCGCCCCTCCTTCCCATCTCCTATGGTTCCCCCCAGTCACCCCTCATTGATGGTCAGGAGCACTTATGTCTGAGCACATCGTCATCGGACTCGATTTCGGCAGCGACTCGGTCAGGGCACTCGCCGTGCGCTGCCAGGACGGCGCCGAGCTGGCGACCCATGTCGTCTATTACTCCCGCTGGCAGGCAGGTCTCTACTGCCAGCCGGTCAACAACCAGTTCCGCCACCACCCCCTCGACTACCTGGAATCCATGGAGCAGGCGGTGGTGGCAGTGGTGAGCCAGCTCACCCCGGACCAGCGCGCCGCCGTGCGCGGCATCGGGGTGGACAGCACGGGCTCCACCCCCGCCCCCATCGATGAAGAGGGCCGGGTGCTGGCCCTGCGTCCGGAGTTCGCCGACAACCCCAACGCCATGTTCGTGCTGTGGAAGGATCACACCGCCATCGAGGAGGCCGAGGCCATCACGGCCCTGTGTCACAGCGGCCAGTTCCCCGACTACAGCCGCTACATCGGCGGCATCTACTCCTCCGAGTGGTTCTGGGCCAAGATCCTCCACGTCTCCCGCGCCGACGCGGCGGTGCGCGCCGCCGCCTGCAACTGGGTCGAGCTGTGCGACTGGGTCCCCGCCATCCTGAGCGGCACCCAGGCCCCGGCCAGCCTCAAGCGCGGGCGCTGCGCCGCCGGCCACAAGTCTCTCTGGCACCCGAGCTGGGGCGGCCTGCCCCCCGCCGACTTCCTCAACGCCCTGGATCCCCTGCTGACGGAGGATCTCGACTTCCCCCTCTTCACCGACAGCTGGACCGCCGATCTGCCGGTCGGCACCCTGACGCCGGAGTGGGCCGAGCGCCTGCACCTCTCCTGCGAGGTGGTGATCGCCGGCGGCGCCTTCGACTGTCACATGGGGGCGGTGGGGGCCGGGGCCGGCAAGCACGCCCTGGTGAAGGTGATAGGCACTTCCACCTGCGACATCCTCATGGCCGACGAGGCCAGCATCGGGGAGCGGGCGATCAAGGGGATCTGCGGCCAGGTGGATGGCAGCGTGGTGCCGGGCATGGTGGGACTGGAGGCGGGACAGTCTGCCTTCGGCGACATCTACGCCTGGTATCAGCGCCAGCTCGGCTGGCCCCTGGACCAGCTCGCCGCCCAGTATCCGGAGCTTCGCACCGCCATCGAGGCCCACAAGCAGGCGCTGTTGCCGAGCCTGGCCGCCGCCTGGGAGCAGCAGCGGGATCTCGCCCACCTGCCGGTGGTGCTCGACTGGTTCAATGGCCGTCGCACCCCCTATGCCAACCAGCGCCTGCAGGGCACCCTCACCGGGATCAACCTCGGCACCGATGCCCCCGACCTCTTCGGTGCCCTGGTGGCCTCCACCGCCTTCGGCGCCCGCAGCATCATGGAGTGCATGACGAGCCAGCAGGTGCCGGTGGAGCAGGTGATCGCCCTTGGCGGCATCGCCCGCAAGTCGGCGACCGTGATGCAGACCTGCGCCGACGTGATGAACAGGCCCATCCAGGTGGTGGCCTCGGATCAGTGCTGCGCCCTGGGGGCGGCCATCTTCGCCGCCGTGGCGGCCGGTCTCTACACCGATGTGGCCGAGGCCCAGCGGGACATGGCGAGCGCCGTGGAGCGCACCCACCAGCCGGATCCGGCGCGGGTCGCCGAATACGAGCACCTCTACCAGCGCTACCTCGCCTGGGGCGCCGCCGCCGAACCGCTCTACAACCGGGGGACACTGGCATGAATATCGACACCCTCAAGGAGCAGGTGCTCGCCGCGAACCTGGATCTGCCGCGCCACGACCTGGTGACCTTCACCTGGGGCAACGTGAGCGGCATCGACAGAGAGCGCAACCTGGTGGTGATAAAACCGAGCGGCGTCAGCTACGAGCGGATGCGAGTCGAGGACATGGTGGTGCTGGATCTCGCCGGCAAGCAGGTGGAGGGGGCCCTGCGCCCCTCCTCCGACACCGCCACCCACCTGGTGCTCTATCGCACCTACCCAGAGCTTGGCGGCGTGGTGCACACCCACTCCACCCACGCCACCGCCTGGGCCCAGGCCGGACGCCCCATCCCCATTTTCGGCACCACCCAGGCCGACTACTTCCACGGCGAGATCCCCTGCTCCCGCCTGCTCACCCCGGGAGAGGTGGAGGAGGACTACGAGGGGCTGACCGGCCACCTCATCGTCGAGACGCTCAGACAGACCCCCATCCTGACCATGCCGGGGGTGTTGCTGGCCAACCACGGCCCCTTCAGCTGGGGAAAGGACCCCGAAGACGCGGTGCACAACGCCGTGGTGCTGGAAGAGGTGGCCCGCATGGCCTGGCTCACCGGCCAGATCAACCCGGCAGCCCGCCCCCTGCCCGATTACCTGCTGGAGAAACACTACCAGCGCAAGCATGGCAAACACGCCTATTACGGCCAGACAAAAGCCTAACGAGAGGACACCAAGATGGAATTGATGAAACAGCTGGAAGTGTGGTTCCTGGTCGGCAGCCAGCACCTGTATGGCGCCACCACATTGAAGCAGGTGGCCGATCACGCCCACACCATCACCAGCCAGCTCAACGAGGGGGCGGGCCTGCCCCTCAAGATAGTGCTCAAACCCACCGGCACCACCCTCGACGAGATAAGCGCGGTGGCCCGGGATGCGAACCACGACGAGCGCTGCGTCGGGCTCATGGTGTGGATGCACACCTTCTCCCCCGCCAAGATGTGGATCCCGGCGCTGAGCCAGCTGCAAAAGCCCCTGCTGCAGTTCCACACCCAGTTCAACCGGGATCTCCCCTGGAGCGAGATCGACATGGACTTCATGAACCTGAACCAGACCGCCCACGGCGGGCGCGAGTTCGGCTTCATGGGGGCCCGCCTGCGCCTGCCCCGCACCGTGGTGGTGGGGCACTGGCAGGAGGAAGAGGCCAGGCAGAAGATAGGCAACTGGATGCGGGTCGCCGCCGCCATCCACGACAGCCGCCACCTCAAGATCGCCCGCTTTGGCGACAACATGCGCAACGTGGCGGTCACCGAGGGCGACAAGATTGAGGCCCAGATCCAGTTCGGCTATCAGGTGAACTACCACCCGGTGGGGGATCTGGTGAAGGTGATCGCCGCCGTGCCCGACAGCGACATCGAGGCGCTGCTGGCCGAATACGAAGAGACCTACACCCTGACCGAGGCGGTGCAGGCGGGAGGCCCGCTGCGTGACTCCCTGTATGAGGCGGCGCGCCAGGAGCTGGGGATGAAGAAGTTCCTCACCGACGGCGGCTTCGGCGCCTTCACCACCACCTTCGAGGATCTCTATGGCCTGCACCAGCTGCCGGGTCTCGCCTGTCAGCGCCTGATGCAGCAAGGCTTCGGCTTCGGGGCGGAAGGGGACTGGAAGACGGCGGCCCTGCTGCGCACCCTCAAGGTGATGGGGGCTGGCCTGCCGGGGGGCACCTCCTTCATGGAGGACTACACCTACCACCTGGAGACGGGCAACAACCTGGTGCTGGGGGCCCACATGCTGGAGGTCTGCCCCTCCATTGCCGCCGGCAAACCCGTGCTGGACGCCCAGCACCTGGGGATTGGCAAGAAGGCCGATCCGGCCCGCCTGCTGTTTGCGGCGCCAGCCGGCAAGGCGGTCAACGCCAGCCTCATCGACATGGGCAACCGCTTCCGTCTGGTGGTCAATCAGCTGGAGGTGGTGGACTTGCCACAGGCCATGCCGAAACTCCCGGTGGCCAGCGCCCTGTGGAAACCCCTGCCTGATCTGCAGACCAGCGCCGAAGCCTGGATCCTGGCGGGCGCGGCCCACCACGCCGTCTTCACCCAGGCGGTGGACATCGAGCAGCTGCGCACCTTCGCCGACATCCTGGGCATCGAGTTCGTGGTGATCGACGAGCACACTCGCATCCCCGCACTCAAGGAGCAGCTGCGCTGGAACGAGGTCTACTACAAGATCTGCAACTGACCCCTTCCCGTCACCCCACGAAACAGCCCCGCCCGCGGGGCTGTCTCTTTTTCTGGCCTGTCAGGGCTGGGCGCCCCCCGCCAGCAGCCAGTGACAGACCCTCTCCACCCCGCGGCGCCGGGTGTCGGGGCGGGCGATCAGGGCGTATTCGTGATCCGTCTCCAGCACGGGGGCGAAGGGGGCCACCAGGGCGCCGCTCTCCAGCTCCTCGGCCACTATGGTGGGATCCCCGAGGGAGAGGCCAAACCCCTGCAACGCGGCATTCATCGCCAAGTCCAGGGTATCGAACAGCTGCCCCCCCTGGGGCTGCCAGGGGGTCGCAATGAAGGTGGCAAACCAGTTTCGCCAGTCCCGCCGATCGACGCTGGCATGGATCAGGGGGAGCAAGGGGAGCTCCTCCAGGGAGCGCTCGAACAGGCGGTGCTTGGCGGCAAACGCCGGGGCACAGACCGGGGTCAACCGCTCCCGAAACAGAGGCTGGCTGTTGGGATAACGCCCCAGACAGGGCTGGTAGACAATGGCGAGATCGAACGGCTCCCGGGAGAAGTCGATGCCGTGGTGGTGGCTGCCGCGCACCTCCACCGCCTCCCCCTCGAACGCCTGCAGCCGCCGCAGCAGCCAGCGGCTGGCGCAGGAGGGCACCTTGATGCTGATGGCCTGCTCGTGGGGCAGAGTCTGCAAGGCGCTGAGCCCCTCCCCCATGCGGGCCAGCCCTTCGCGAACGAAAGGAAGCAGCCGCTCGGCGGCCGGGGTCAGGGTCAGGCTGCGGGTGCCGCGCACGAACAGCAGGTGCCCGAGGCGCGCCTCCAGCTGGGCGATCTGCTTGCTCACGGCCCCCTGGCTGACGCACAGCTCGTCGGCGGCCAGGGTGAAGCTCAGGTGACGGGCGGCGCACTCGAAGACCTGCAAACCGTAGAGGGGCAGCTGGGTACGCGGCGGGGTGAACAACATGACAAGCCTCCATGCTTGAGAAAAACTCATGCATACCATGCCGAATAATCCGTTGTCCGGCAAGCGCCCAGGGGGCTAAAACAGGACCTCATTCCCACACTCAGGTGACGGCGCCATGTCCATCCCCCAGGTTTCCAGCAAACTGCCCCAGGTGGGCACCACCATCTTCACCGTGATCGGGGATCTGGCCGCCCGCCACCCCAGCATCAACCTCTCCCAGGGGGCGCCGAGTTTCCCCTGCGATCCCGAGCTCATCCGGGTAACCCACGAGGCCATGCTGGCCGGCGAGAACCAGTACGCCCCCATGACCGGGCTGCCCGCCCTGCGCGAACAACTGGTGGCCAAGATTGCGACCAGCTACGGCCACCACTATGACGCGGGCGAGGAGATCACCATCACCGCCAGCGCCAGCGAGGCCCTGTTCTGCGCCATCACCGCCCTGGTTCATCCCGGTGACGAGGTGATCATGTTCGAGCCGGCGTTCGACAGCTACCGCCCCATGATCCAGCTGCAGGGAGCCACCCCGGTGGTGATCGCCCTCAAGGCGCCGGATTTTGCCATCCCCTGGGACGAGGTGGCCGCCCGCATCACCCCGCGCACCCGCATGATAGTGCTCAACACCCCCCACAACCCGACCGGCACCGTCTGGCAGGCAGGGGATCAGGAGCACCTCGCCCGCCTGGTGCGCGGCACCGACATCCTGATCCTCTCGGACGAGGTGTATGAGCACGTGGTGTTCGACGGCGCCCTGCACCAGAGCGTCATCCGTTACCCGGAGCTGGTGGAGCGCTCGGTCGCCGTCTTCTCCTTCGGCAAGACCTTCCACGTCACCGGCTGGCGGGTGGGCTACTGCGTGGCTCCCCGTCCCCTGATGGAGGAGATCCGCAAGGTGCACCAGTTCGCCATGTTCGCCGCCGACACCCCCATGCAGTACGGCTTCGCCCACCTGTTGCAGCAACCGGCCCACTATCAGGGGCTGGCAGCCTTCTACCAGCGCAAGCGTGACCTGCTCGCCTCGGCCCTGGTGGATTCGCGCCTGACCCTGCTCCCCTCGGCGGGCAGCTTCTTCATGCTGGCGAGCTACGAGCGGGTAAGCGACGAGCCCGACAGCCTCTTCGTGCAGCGGCTCATCCGCGATCACGGGGTCGCCACCATTCCGGTCTCCGCCTTCTATCACGACGGCACGGATCAAAGAGTCATCCGCCTCTCCTTCTCCAAGGATGACGACACCCTGCTGGCGGGCGCCGAGCGCCTGTGCGCCGTCTAGGGGGCACCATGGATTCACTGCGCGTTGCCGTCCTCCAGATGGTCTCCGGGGATGACCTTGACCACAACCTGACCCAGGCCGAGGCGTTGCTGCGTCAGGCCGCGGCCGAGGGGGCAGAGCTGGCCCTGCTGCCCGAATATTTCTACCTGATGCCGGTCGATGAGCGGGCGCGCGTGGCCCTGGCCGCCCCCGTTGGCGATCACCCCCTGCTTGCCTGGGCACAAGGCTTGGCCCGGGAGCTCGGGCTCTGGCTGCTGGCGGGCACCCTGCCCCTTGAAAGCGAGGAGCCAGGCAAGATGCACAACAGCAGCCTGCTCATCGACCCGCAAGGGCAGCTCGCAAGCCGCTACGACAAGCTGCACCTGTTTGGCTTTTGCACCGGGCAGGAGCAGTATGACGAGGCCGCGACCATGACCCCGGGCCGGGAGGTGGTGAGCCATCCCCTGCCCTGGGGCGTGCTGCGCCTCGGGATCTGCTACGACCTGCGCTTCCCGGAGCTGTTTCGCCTGGGGCCCGCCCCCGATTTCATCGCCCTGCCCGCGGCCTTCACCCACACCACCGGGCTCGCGCACTGGGCGCTGCTGCTGCGGGCCCGTGCGGTGGAAAACCTGGCCTTCGTGTTTGCCAGTGCCCAGGGGGGACATCACCCCGGTGGGCGGCGCACCTTCGGCCACAGCATGATCATCGATCCCTGGGGCCGGATACTGGCCCAGGTAGAGGAGGGTCAGGGCATGGCCATCGCCACCCTGGATCTGGCAGCACAGCGCACGGTGCGCAGCCAGTTGCCGGCCCTCACCCATCGCAAGATAGCCGTCGGCCCTTGAGGCCGGCACCCTTTAGCACGCTAGGAATGACACCACACTTCAAGGGACTGACCATGAAACTCAACACACTGATGATGCTGATGGCCCTGGCCACCGCCGGCCAGGCCGCCGCCAAACCCCTGGTGATCGCCACCGATGCCACCTATCCCCCCTTCGAGATGGTCGACAGCAGCGGCAAGCTCGGCGGCTTCGAGGTCGATCTCGCCTATGCCCTGTGCGCGGCCATGAAGACCGAGTGCGAGGTGATCAACCAGCCCTGGGATGCCCTGCTGCCGGGCCTGCAGGTGCGCAAGTACGACGCCATCATGTCCTCCATGAACATCACGGACGAGCGGCGCCAGAAAGTGGACTTCAGCCAGGTCTACTACATGATGCAGAACCGCTTCGTGGGGCGCAGCGACAAGGCGGCCGACTTTGCAGACGATCCGGCCCACTTCAAGGGCAAGGTGATCGCGGTGCAGGAGGGCACTCCCCAGGACAACTTCGTCACCGCCCGCTATGGCGAGGTGGCCAAGATCAAGCGCTACGTCAACGCCCAGTCTCCCATGCTGGATCTGCAGTCCGGCCGCGCCGACTACACCTTCGGCAACATGGTGCAGTTGAAGGTCGGCTTCCTCGACAAGGAGATGGGCAAGCAGTTCGCCTTCGTCGGCCCCCAGTTCAACGGCACCCAGGACAAGATCCTGGGAGAAGGGGTGGCGGTAGCCCTTCGCAAACACGATGACAAGCTCAAGGCCCGCTTCGATGCCGCCATCGAGAGTGTCAAGGCCGACGGCACCTTCAACACACTGCTCAAGAAGTACCAGCTCGAAGATCTGCTCTGATCCCGGCATGCCGGCCCCCTGGACAGTTGCAAGGGGCCACGGCAACAGGGCGGCCATTGGCCGCCCTGTGTCGTTTCCCGGCCTCTCGCCGTTATTGGGCCAGGCCCAGGTGTCCGGCAATCTCCTGATACAGGGTCTGGTAGTTGTCGTCGAAGTGGTGGGAGCCCGGCAGGGTCACCGTCGTCACGTTCGGCTGCTGCAAGCGCGGACAGAGTTTGACCGGGGAGTCATCCTCCGCCCCCTGCACGCAGAGCAGCGGCAGAGTCTGAATGCGTGTCACCTCCGGCAGGGTGGGATAGCTGCCCCCCTTGTCGTGCACCACCATGTCGCTGACGTGGATTTCGAAATCCGACGCCGTCGAGGGGGAGAGCATCACGGCCCCCGCCAGGCTGCCGCGATAGGCTGGCGGCAGACGATTGATGACGAAGGGCACTATCTCGGCACCAAAGGAGAAACCCACCAGCAACCAGCGCTGGCGCCCCCAACGGGACTGGTACTCGGTGAGGATGCGCACCAGATCCGCCGTCGCCTGCTCCGGCGTCTTCTTCTTCCAGTAATAGGAGAGCGAGCTCCAGCCCACCACCGGCATGCCGTGGGCCTGCAACTGGGCGCTGAGCCCCTTGTCCAGCGCCGCCCAGCCGCCATCCCCGCTCATGAAAACCACCATGGGGGCAGACGAGGCTTGCGCCACCGGCAACTCCACCAGCCCCAGCTCCGCACCGACCCGGCCCGGCTGGGCGGCCACTGCCGGCAAGGTGAACGAAGAGACGAAACAGCAAATCAACAGCAACAACATGGCTCTCATGGGCCAACTCCTATTTTTTCATGAGCCCGAAGGGGCCGCGACTGATGAGGGAGACGAGATGGGTCAAGGTGCGGGGCAGCACCAGATGGCCGGTACAGAGCAGGTAGCGGGGCTCCCACCTTGGGCCGAACTTCTCCTTGTAACGCCGCAATCCCTGGAAGTTGTAGAAACGGCTGCCCCGGGTGAACAGGGTGTTGCCAAGGCGGGCCCAGTAACCGCCGAGGGGGTTGTCGTTGAAGCCCGACATGGGGGCCATCCCCAGGTTGAAGCTGGCATAACCCTCCTGCTTGCCCCACAGCAGGAGCTCGACAAACAGGAAATCCATGACAGGCGCCGCCCCTGTGTCGAGGCTGTAGCGCATCAGATCGATGGAGAGGCTCTCCTTGTTGTCGCTGGTCCATAGGTTGGCAAACCCGACGATCTGCCCCTCCCGCCGCACCAGCGCCATCGGGTTGAGGGTGAGGTAGGCGGGATCGAAACTGCCCACGGAGAAGCCCTTCTCCCTGCCCTGCTTGCTGTGCAGCCAGCTGTCGGAGATCCCCTTCAACTCGGGCAGCAGGGGGGCAATCTCACCGGGGGCCACCACCTCGAAGCGCAGCCCTTCCCGCTTGCCCTTGGCGTGACTCTGGCGCAGGTTGCGCAGGCGACTGCCGGCGAGATCGAAGCTCGGCAGATCCACGATGGCCTCCTCCCCCAGCTTGAAGGGGATGAGCCCGAGATCCAGATAGACAGGCAGATAACGGGCCGACACCTGGTAGAAGACAGGGCTGACGTCGTGCTCGTCACAGCGCTCGCGAAACTGCCAGAGCAGCTCCTCCACCAGAGAGGGCTGACCGACGGGATCCCCCATCACTATCCAGCTACTGCCCTCGGCCCCGTACATGAGTAAGGCCTCGCCGCTGGGGTGGAACAGCAGGGACTTGTCCCCGAGCTGGGCCAGGTAGCCGTGGCCTCCCCCTGCCCGCATCACCAGCCCATGGGCACGGGAGAGCGCCTCGGCATCCGGCTTGCCGACGGGCAGGCGCAAGGGGGCCAGCAGATGGGCCACCCCGACCACCGCCAGCACGCCGATGACGCTCCCCATGGCGCGCAGGGCACGGGAGGCGGCCCCGGGCCCGTGGGCCGAGACGTGCAGCCAGAGGGAGGGGTCGTACTCCACATGGCGGTAGGAGAAGAGCAGCAACCACAAGGCCCCCAGCAGCACGGCCCCCACCGACATCAGCCAGGAAGGGGTGAACCGGGCGTGAAGCAGGGAACCCTTGCGATAAAAGAGAGGGCGGCAGGGGGTGATGATGAGCAAGAAGCCCCCGAGCAGCAGGGCGGACTCCCAGTCAAACCCCTTGAACAGGGAGAACAGCATGCCAAGCCCCAACAGCCACTGGGTGATCCTGAATGCCCCGTCATGACGGCGGTAGAGGCTGTGGGCCAGCAACAGCAGCAACACGCCGCTGACGCTGCCGAGCACATGGGAGAGCTCCAGCAGGTGCAGGGGCAACACCTCCAGGAAGGCTTCGATCCGCCCCCTCATAGTCGGGATCATCCCGGAGCAGAGCAGCAGGGTGCCCGCCGCGAAGGTACCCATGCTCACCAGGGCGGGCACGAACTCCCGGGTCGCCATCATCACCCCCTGCAGCCGGTGCAGGCGGGCCCGCTGTTGCAGCAGCTCCTGACCTGCGAACAGCAGCAGGGCACAGAGGAAGGGCAGGAAGTAGTAGACGCAGCGGTAGATAAGCAGGGAGGCGAGCAGCTTGTCCACCGGCAGATAGTGGGTGAGCAGCAGGCTCATGCTCGCCTCGAAGACCCCGATGCCCCCCGGCACATGGGCCAGCACCCCGAGCAGGCTGGAGAGCACGAAGGCACTGAGCAGCACCGGATAGGGCACGCTGCCCGATGGCAGCAGCACATAGAGCACGGCGGCGGCGGCCATCCAGTCGAGCAGGGCGATGAGCAGTTGCAGCAGGCGGTATCTGATGCGCGGCAGGAACAGCGGGTGTCCGCGCCAGACCAGGGCTGTCCCCGGCCACACCAGATACGCCAACACCGTCAGCAGGGCCAGGCCCCCCGCCAGTTGCAACAACCCGGTCGCCCAGCGGGGCCAGTCCACCAGCAGGGCCGCCCCCTGCCCCAGCAGCAGGGCACTGCCCCCCCAGCCCAGCAGACCGAGGAAGAAGGTGATGGAGCAAAAGAGAATTACCCTGGCCACCTCCCCGGTGCCAAGCCCCAGGGAGGAGTAGAGCCGGTAGCGTACCGAGGAGCCGGTGAGCAGCGCAAAGCCCAGGGTGTTGGAGAAGGTGTAGGCGATGAAGGAGGTCATCCCCACCTGCTGCCAGGGCAGGCGTTTGTCCAGCACCTTCAGTGCCAGCAGATCATAGCAGCAGAGGCAGCCATAGCTGAGCAGGGTGAGCAGCAGGGCGCCCCCCAACTGCGGCAAGGGTTGTGACCAGATGGCCTGGCGGATGTCGTGCCAGTGCCACAGGTGGGTCAAATGATAGAGGACGGTCAAGGCCGCCCCCAGCAGCAGCAGGCTGCACAGGGGGCCTATCCAGATCAACAGCTGACGCCGCATTCAAGATTCCTGTCAAAAAGCGTGGAGAAAGAGAGCCTCCGAAAGCGGGCGGACAAGGCGCCCTCCCGGAGTGACTCCCCCACAGGCGGCGCGTGACGCCGCACGTTCACGGGGGCAATCCTATGATTTACCAGGCCCTGCCCGCTCGCCACTTTTCTTCTGTAACCTTATGTACAGGCAGACAAAACATCCCCGTCCGGGATAGAGGCAGGAGACGCCATGACACCCTCCCCCCTGATAAGACGCTTCCCCCAAAACGCCCTGGGGCGCGATCTGGCCGTCGGCGACATCCACGGCCACTTCGCCCTGTTGCAGCAGGCCCTCGACACCCTGGATTTTGATCCCGCCCGGGACCGTCTCTTCAGCGTCGGGGATCTGGCGGATCGCGGGCCCGAGTGCAGCGAGGTGATCCACTGGCTGGCCAGACCCTGGTTTCACCCGGTCTGCGGCAATCACGACGACTACGTCTGCCGTTACGAGAGCTGCGATCGGGAGAACTGGATCCGAAACGGCGGCGGCTGGTTTCAGCACCTGACCCCTGCCGAGCAGGCGGCGTTCGCCGTCCACTACCGCAGCCTGCCCCTGGTCATCGAGGTGGCCACCCCGGCCGGTCCGGTCGGGCTGCTTCACGCCGATTGTCCCTTCTCCTCCTGGCAGGGGCTGCTGGACCAACTCGATGCCGGGGTGAGCGGCGGACGGCTTCGGGCCATCAAGAACGTCTGCCTCTGGTCAAGGCGCCGTATCGAACGGCTGGACGAGAGCGGGGTCGCGGATCTCGCCGCCCTGGTGGTGGGCCACACCCCGGTGAGGGAGCCGGTGCGCCTTGGCAACGTCCACTACATCGACACCGGCGGCTGGTATCCCGAGGAGGGCGGCTACTTCACCCTGCTGGACCTCAATACCCTGACCCCTCACTTTCCCCTGCCCTGAGCCGGACCGATGGGATGATCAGGCTCACGGACAACGCCCACTGCCCATTAAAGCGCCAGGCGAACGCCCCGGACTTCGCTCTGCCAGCGCGATGGTTTACCATGCAGGCAATTGCGGTGCATGGCACCCCCACCCAGGCGCCAGGCGCCGCCGTCATCGGACACTCCTTTCGAGCAACATGAGCACATCAGCGCACCCGGCCAGCGGGCCCACGTTCTATTTCCACGATTATGAGACCAATAATTAATTCATTGAAATTAATTAACTAATTCACTCCGCATCATATTCTGTACCAGATTTGGTACCGTTTTTGTCTGTGAGCTATTCAGGCTCTGTGAGCGACCCTGCACTAAGTTAAACCTCCATCACTAACTGGATCGATTTTTTGCGCCCAGCCAAGCAGCACGGCGACCACGATCGCCGTGATGGGCTCGAGACGGACGATCACTCTTCCGCCCCACGGGCCACCGGGTAGCGCAGCTTGATCTCCGCCACCTTGTCGCGCCATGCCTGCTCGGCCGCTGCTGTCTTGTCGTATTGCCACTCCAGGAACAATGGATCGGACTCGGCCACATAGGCCATCCGGCGCCGCGCCAACTGCCCATCTGTCCGCTCATAGTCGCGCTGGGCCAGTACGGAGGCGATCGTTTCCTCGCTCATGCCGAGGGCCGCCATAAAGGCCGGATTGTAGTTGTCGTGCGTTTCGCCGTCATATAAGTAGCTCATCTATTTGCCCCGCTCGAAATGTTAAACAGGCTGCAGCGCAGCCGCCAGGTGTTTGCATGCGCGGCGTGCGCACACCACGATTGGATGCATGGTCGGCAGTCGCCTGCCGTTAGCCTGCCTGCCGCTATCGCCCGTTTGAAGCGGCGCAGCTTGTAGCGGATGCGCTGCTCAATAACGAGAGGCTGTTTATCCATATCAATCCTGATTTACCTAAGCGCCGCTATCGCGGCGCCGTCAAAACTCAAGGCCCAAAGCTCAAGCAAAGGCGGGGCGAAACCCGATGAGCGCGTGCACGTGCACGCGTGAGTTGCCCAGAGAGAGCGCAGCCAGGCCAGCGTAGGCCCCGTCGGCCCAAGTGCCGCCACGACACGGGAGTCGCTCGCCGAAGTTACGCATATAAATGCGGCCCTGTGGCAATGCATTGGCTGGCTCCAGCAGCAGCCGCTTCATCGCCTGATTGCTGACGTAGCCGCCCGACTTTGTCATTGAGCGCCAATCTGCGCTGGCTGAGTTGCCAGCGTTGACGTTGTCTCCGATGGCTCCCAGCATGTTGTTGACTGCGTTGGACAGGATGACCGAGCCTCCAGTTGGTATGGATGCATCAAGAAATGCATCAGCGAACGTCCAGCTCGCCTCGACCTGTGCATTGTGGGAGGACAGCTTAAAACGGCCGTCTTGCAGCAGGAACCCGTCCTGCCACTCCCATATGTTGCCTACCAGATCGGCGATGCCGGCCAGTGATTTGTTGTGCGTTGCCTCGACTCCCATCGAGCCAGTCTGCGTTCTGACCGTGCCTGATGCATCGCCGGGGGCGCGGTTGTCTGCCCTGTCGCCTACCATCCAGGTTTTGGCGTGACTGCGCCCCCAGTTGGTATTGCCAATCGGCTCGTAGCCGTTGGCCATGCACCACAGGGCGATTGCCGCCCATTCGTGCGCCGTCATCAGATGCCAGCCTGCGCCTTTTGCACTACAGGCGTTGCGGGCGGCGGTGTGATCGAGCGAGGTGCGGGGATCTTGCCGCGGCGCGCTGACAGCGCCGGAGCCGGACGCAAGATAGGCGCCGATGAATATCTCGCTCTTGATGCTGCCGCTGCCAAAATCGAACGCCGTCACATCGCCAGTGCCCATATCGGCAGTCATGCCCAGGTCGGCGTAGCTGAAGCGCGGCAGCACGAACATAGCATTGGCGTTGCCAGCGCTGTCGCGAATGATGGTCTGGCTGCCGCCGGTTGCCCGCTCCAGGGCGTAGCGCTCCGCATCGAGGATGGTGGCGCCGCCCACGCGCATCAGCGAGCCGGTCCCGGCTTCGGCCGTGGCATTGGCGGCCGCAGCGGCGCGATCCGCTTCGGTCTTGGATCGATCTGCCTCGACCTTGGCGCGGGCCGCCTGGCCCTCTCCTTCGCTGGCCACCTTCTTCCAACTGGGGATGGTGACGTTGGCGCCGGTGTCCGGGTTGAGAATGGACACATCCCCCGAGCCGGTCAGCCAAGTCATCATGCCGTCAAACCAGGTGCGGTACTTGCCGACCAGGGAGGCCAGGTCGGCGGCAAACTGGCTGATGGTCGAGGTGCGGGTGATGTCGATCCGGTACGGCTGATTGGCCATGGTGCCGCCGCGATAGGTATCCACCAATAGGATCTCGGTGTCGCTGACCACGGTATCGACCTCATAGGCCGCGTTGTCCGGGCCATAGAAGGTGTGCCCCTTCTGGATCGGGAGGGTGCCGGTTTTCCACTTGGTGCCAAAACCGGTGATGGTCTTGCTGCCATTCGTCACCGTCACGTTGCCGGTGCGCTGCCAAAGTCCAGCCATGATTGCTCCTAATAAAAAAGCCCAACACAAGGTTGGGCGTGGTGAATGGTGTTAATGCTTTGAGACGATGATGGTGCATGAAGCAGAGTTGTTCCCCCCACTCCCAGACCATGTGAACTGCACGACATGGTTTTGGCCGGCGGGGAGGTACATCGTATGGCTGCCCGTCACGGTGTTGGAACTAATAGTCCCGGCCACATCGGTTATCCTTGCCTGGAATTGACGGACCGCCACCCCATTTACCCACGCAGTCACCGTCGTGGTATCTCTCCCTGAATTGGCAATCATCGAGAAAGCTATATCCCTGCCGTATGCGGACGACCCAAGGTTAATTTGCGCCTGATTCGAGGCGTCATACACCCTGACGATATCCCCCGTAATTTGGGCTGCGCTCAGGTTGCCGAGGATCTGACAGTTTTCCCTGATGGTGACATTATTCATGGTCCCCGAGTTGGCCAGCACATTGCCCTGGAAGGTGCCGCTCTCGAAATAGACGCCGCTGCCATAGATGCGGCCATTGGAGTCAATACCCGCATTCCAGCGCTTACCATAGGCACCAAACGAGCCGTTTGGATTTTCACCGAGCCAAAGGTCACCGCCCCTGAACGAGCCACCTTCTACCAATGCACCAACCAGATGCTGGACGTTGATGTACTTGGCGATCACGTTGCCGATCTCCGCCGTGTCCATCAATGCGTGGTTCATATAGACGGTGCCGTTTTTGACGACGAATGGATTGCGCTTGGAGGTGACCCCCGCGGCACGAGAGAGCACGGCAAACACATCTGCGTCGATCACGAACGAGCTCAACACCGAGCCGTCAGCGTTGAGCGTGACAGAGAGGCCAAAGCCCCCGCCCTCGCCGTTTACCTGCGCCTTGGTGTACCAGCCCGCCGACACCTTGCCGGCGGTGTCAGCTTGCGCTTCTGCCACGGTCTGCACGGCGGCGCTCAGGGTCTGTCCCTGCTGCGTCACCTGGGCCTGCACCGTGTCTACCCGCTGGCCGAGAGCACGATCAGCATCAGTGCGAGCTTGCTGCTCTGACTGCACCGCAGAGGACAGGGTCTGCCCCTGCTGCGTAACCTGCGCCTGCACCGTGTCGACTCGTTGGCCCAGGGCAAGGTCGGCATCACTCAGGGTCTTGCTGGTCTGCTGCAGGGCTGCGTTGGTCTGCCTGTCTCCCTCCTGGTACTCGGTCTTGAGTTGGGTTATCTGCTGGGCGGTCGACTGCTCCACCCCGGCGATCACTTCCCTCACCTCCGTCAGCTCGGCAGCGGTAGCCGCCGCTTCGCCAGCGAACTCTGCCCGGAACTGGGTCACCTCTCGGGCCAGTGCCTGGTGTTCATTCGCCTGCGCCTCCTGGCGTTGGGTGATCTGAGCGCGCGCCTTGCGGTTGCGGGTTTCGCCTTCTTCATCCGCCAGGGTGTTGCCGAGGCTTGCCAGGGCTGCCAGATCGACCTCTGCCACCAAGTCATCCTGCTTGCCGGCCAGCGCCTTACCCTGCTCGGAAACGGCCTCGGAGAGGCTGCCCACGCTGGCATTGGTCTGATCGGTTTTGGTGTTGAGCTGCTGCAGGGCCTCGCCGGTGGCCTGTTGGCCGTCACTGACCACCTTGGCCAGGTTGGTCAGGCTGGCCGACTGTTCGCCGGAGGCTGTCTGGAGCTGGTCTATCTGCTCTGCCAGCGCCTGATCTCCCTGCGCCTGGGTGCGCTGGGTCTCCAGAATCGCCGCATTGAGCATCTGATCATCCTGCTCCAGGGTGGCCTGCAGCTGGGTGACACGCTCGCTGAGCGCCTTGTCAGCATCGCTCAGGGTCTTGTTGCTCTCCTCTAGGGCCGCGTTGGTCTGGCGATCTCCCTCCTGGTACTCGGCTCTGAGCTGGCTGATCTGCTGGGCGGTCGACTGCTCCACCCCGGCGATCAC